>DAOORG010000422.1:0-2146 GCA_035389165.1 Chitinophagales bacterium | reverse complement strand
ATTTCACGTCTAAACAATTTCCGAACAACAGAAGAGCGATAGGTTTTGATAAGCCGACACCAATCGGACAAGACGGACCCACCTGCGATGCTGCTTCAGCAGAATCGTTCGGACATACCGGTTTTACAGGCACTATAGCCTGGGCTGACCCGAAAAATAATCTTGTTTTTATTTTCTTGTGCAACCGCGTCTATCCAAGTGCAGATGTAAATTACTTAGCAAAACAAGGCATTCGTCCTAAGATACAACAGGTGATTTATGATGCTATAAATAAATAGTATTGAGTAGTTAGTACTTAGTATTGAGATGAGAACCATTGCGTCTTTGTGTGAAAAAATAAATAAGCTACACTTCGTAATTAAAATTCACTTCACAGCCTTCACTGCAGTTCGTACAGATGTCGATTTCTTTTCTACCTTTCACTAATTTCACACGGAAATCTTTGTACAAATCATTGTTCCAGATTTGTGAAAAAGTATGCGTTTGCAAATCACCTAACTGGTATTGCGCATCTTTATCAAAGCAGCAGGGAACCACTTTGCCATCCCAGGTTATCACGCAGCTGTGCCATAATTTCCAGCAACTATTCTCTAAAGTATTTTTAATAGAATAAGTTCCATCGCTGTTTTTTCTATAACGAGAATATTGTTCGTTTTCAGGAATTAATTCATTGCCGTTTTTGTAATCGTATACCTGTGCCGTTTTCAGAATCACTTCATCTACGCCAATTTCCTTCGCCAAAACTTTCAGTTCATCGATTTGATGTTCGTTGGGTTTGACTACCAAAAACTGGAAAATAATATACGGCGTTTTCGATTGCATTTCTTTTTTCCAGTGCACGATGTTTTTTGCACCTTCAATTACTTTATCCAATTGTCCGCCAACACGGTAACTTTGATAGGTTTCCTGTGTGGTGCCGTCAATGGAAATAATCAATCTGTCTAAACCAGATTCAATTGTTTTTTTTGACATCGCATCCGTTAAATAATGCGCATTCGTAGAGGTTGCCGTATAGATTTTTTTTTGCCGTGCATAGGAAACCATTTCCAAAAAATTCTTGTGCAAATAAGGTTCGCCTTGAAAATAAAAAGTCAGATAAATAAGTTTATCGGAAATCTCATCAATCGTTTTCTGAAAGAAATCTTTTTCGAGCATGCCTATTGGTCGTGTGAAAGAACGCAAGCCACTCGGACATTCCGGACAACGCAAATTGCAAGAAGTAGTTGGCTCAAACGAAATGGAAAAAGGCATTCCAAGTTGAACAGGTTTTTTCAAATATTTAGTCAAATAAAAAGACAGATACACTAAACCCATATTCCAAACTCTACAAATGGTCAGTTTCGATATAAAGTTGAGCGTATTTTGGGTAGATGCGTTCATTGTTTTAGAGACAAGAATCAAGATGCAAGATACAAGATTCCATTTTCAAATTGTTGTTTTGATAACTCAAGATAACCAAGAATTCATGGTTGAATTAATATAGAGGATTTAATCTATTGGATTTATATATTTTATTCCATTCATCTTGTAATATTTTTCTGCTTATATCAACAATCTTTTCTTCCAAAACTCTGCTTTGTTTTACTACTACTACATCATCATCCCAAGATTTATCAATGAATTCATCAATAAGACTTATTAATTTATTGTGGTCAGGATTGAATTTGCTTAGATAGAGTTGTAATTGAAATGATTGCCTATCACCACTATGAATATATGGCTTAATAATTTCATCAACTTTTCTTTCTAATTCTTCTTCATACTTGTCAAATTCTTCGTCTGATAATTCTTTTTCTTTTTCCCTTAGATCTTCTTCCATATCAGAATATTCTGTTCCAATAATATTTATATCATGAACTATAGAACTAATTAATTCTCTTACATTTTCAATCCATTTTATCCTAGCCTGAGTAATGGCATTGAGTTTTAGCTGATAGATAGCAAATAAGGCACCCAATATGGCTGTTAATACAGGTATTAAGTATGGTAATGTTTCTCTTAATAATGCCATTTTTTTTCAATGTTTAAAGATACTGTAATGGCTAATTCTTTTTCAGAGTTACCATTTCCGTTTTTGGAATATGTTTCTTGAAATATCTGATTACAAAAAACAACATTACTAAAATTAGTACGCAAACAACACCTG
>DAOORG010000421.1:0-2167 GCA_035389165.1 Chitinophagales bacterium | reverse complement strand
TTTTCTTATATTTGTATAGCCTTCGCGTACATATTCAAGCCGTTCTAGTGTTTAGTATGTTTCGCACCATAATTATCACTTAAAATTTACTACAAAGAAATTTGTGTCTGCGGACACAACAACATTAAAATTAAACACATGAATTACAATACAGACAGGAATGATATCGAAATGCGAGAATACGGCCGTCATTTGCAAAAAATGGTGGATTACGCAGTAAGTTTACCCGACAGAAAAGAGCGCCAGAAAGTTGCGGAAAATATTATACAACTGATGGGTATCCTGAATCCACAGTTGCGCAATGCAGCAGATTACAAACACAAGCTTTGGGATCATATTTTCATTATCTCTAATTTTAAATTAGATGTGGATTCTCCTTATCCGAAACCAACCGAAGATACTGCCAGAATTAAACCTGCTGACTTACCCTATCCGCAGAAAAGAATTCGCCTGAAGCATTACGGTAAAAACGTGGAAGCATTGGTGGAAAAAGCTATCAATATGGAAGATGAAGGTAAAAAAGAAATCTTCACGGAAATCATTGGCAACTTCATGAAAATGGCCTACAAAAACTGGAGCAATGAAGAAGTAAGCAATGAATTGATTAAAGAAGACATGAAATCGTTATCTCGCGGCGAACTGGAAATCAGTGCCGATATGAATATTGAAAGCATGACGCGCAACCAGCAAAGTCAACGCAAATTCTCTTCCAACCAAAACAGAAATAACCAAAACAGAAACAGAAACCAAGGCCAGAATCGCAATCAAGGTCCAAACCGAAACAACAACAATAATAACAACAGGAATAATAATAACAGAAACAATTTCCCGAATAACAACAATCGTAATAATAATAATAATAATAATCGCTTCAATAAAAATCAATAATGAGTGCAGATGCTTTTGAAGTAAGAGGTGGCAAATCCTTAAGTGGAACAATTATACCACAAGGCGCAAAGAATGAAGCGCTGCAAATCTTATCGGCAGTTTTATTGTCGGATGAAGATATTACCATTTCCAATATTCCGGATATTTTAGATGTCAATGTACTGATAGAATTACTTGCTGAAATGGGTGTAAAAGTCACCAAACAGAGTAGTGACACCTATACCTTTAATGCAAAAGATGTAGATCCGGATATTTTACTGACTGAAAAATTTAAAAAACGCGCCGGTCATTTGCGAGGTTCCGTAATGATTTTAGGTCCACTGTTGGCAAGATTTAAAAGAGCCTATTTGCCAACACCAGGCGGCGATAAAATCGGCAGAAGAAGATTAGATACGCACTTTTTAGGGTTTGTAGAATTAGGTGCAAAATACCATTTTGATAAAGAGAATTCTTTTTATTCGTTAACGACAGAAAAACTCATTGGTAAATATATTTTACTGGAAGAGCCAAGTGTAACAGGAACCGCTAATATTGTCATGGCAGCTGTATTGGCAGAAGGTGAAACTACCATTTTCAACGCTGCCTGCGAACCGTATTTACAGCAATTGTGCGCTATGTTGAATAGAATGGGTGCAAAAATCTCAGGCATTGGTTCTAATTTATTGAAGATAGAAGGCGTACAAAAACTCGGTGGCACCGAACACCGTTTATTGCCGGATATGATTGAAATCGGCAGTTTTATTGGATTGGCAGCAATGACAAAATCCAACATCACCATTAAGGATGCACGGATTGATATGTTAGGTGTGATTCCAACGTATTTTCAAAAATTAGGCATACAACTGGAATTCAAAGGCGATGATATCGTGATTCCGGCACAGGATTCTTATGAGATTCAAACATTTATCGATGGTTCCATCCTAACGATTTCTGACGGACCCTGGCCGCTTTTCACACCAGATTTACTAAGCATTGTATTGGTAATTGCTACACAGGCAAACGGCAGTGTGTTGATTCACCAGAAAATGTTTGAATCGCGTTTATTTTTCGTAGATAAGCTGATAGATATGGGCGCAAAAATCATTTTGTGCGACCCGCATCGTGCTACGGTTATCGGTCTAAACAGAGAATATAATTTGCGCGGCATCAATATGAGTTCACCGGATATACGTGCCGGTGTTGCCTTATTAATTGCAGCCCTTTCTGCCGAAGGCAAGAGTACAATTTCCAATATTCACCAGATTGACAGAGGCTATCAATACATAGACAAACGTCTGCA
>DAOORG010000420.1:0-2169 GCA_035389165.1 Chitinophagales bacterium | reverse complement strand
TTGCCAATATTGAAAATGCCATCACACCAAAAACAAAATTAATTTGGGTAGAAACTCCTACAAATCCAATGCTCAACATTGTTGATATTGCAGCAGTCTGTGCATTGGCAAAAAAACATAATTTATTAGTTTGTGTAGATAACACCTTTGCATCACCCTATTTGCAAACACCATTAGATTTAGGCGCTGATATCGTTATTCATTCAGCTACCAAATATTTAGGCGGCCACAGCGATGTTATACACGGTGCGATTGTTGTAAAAGACAAAGCATTGGCAGATCAATTATATTTCATTCAGAATGCGAGTGGCGCAGTTCCTGGTCCTCAAGATTGTTTTTTAATTTTGCGTGGTATCAAAACCTTGCATATACGCGTACAGCGTGCCTGCGAAAATGCAGAAAAAATTGCTTTGTATTTAAAATCAAATTCTAAAGTTGGATCTGTAAATTATCCGGGATTTACCGAACACAAAGGTCATGAAATTGCAAAAAAACAAATGAAAATGTTTGGTGCCATGGTGTCTTTTTCTTTAAAAGATGACAGCTTAGATGCTGCCAATAAAGTTTTATCAGGAACAAAATTATTTTCTTTAGCAGAATCGCTTGGTGGTGTTGAATCTTTAATCGGTCATCCGGCAAGTATGACGCATGGCAGTATTCCTTTGGAAGAACGCCAGAAAACAGGTGTGGTAGATTCTTTAATTCGTTTAAGTGTTGGTATCGAAGATGCTGATGATTTAATCGAAGACTTGAAAAATGCGATTGGATAATAAACTAGCTTATTGAACACAACACTCATCATATTAGCCTTAGCGCCGGCACTAGCTTTTTGCGGATATGTTATTCATAAAGACCGTTTCGAAAAAGAACCGAAATGGCTGATAGTATTGGCGTTTTCATTTGGAATCTTTGCCGTTTTTCCTGCTGGTGTCAGCAGTGTTATGGGTGAGCAATTGTTCGATGTGTCCGGAAGTTTTATCAATACCGGATTATATGCTTTTTTGGTGGTTGCACTCAGTGAAGAATTTGCCAAGTTTTTTTTTCTGCGATATATCTTGTTTAAACGCAAAGAATTTAATGAACCACTCGACGGAATTGTTTATGCAGTAATGATAGGAATGGGTTTTGCCGCATTTGAAAACCTGTTATACGTTTCTGATGGCGGACTCGGTGTAGCCTTACTTAGGATGGTTACCGCCATTCCGGCACACGCCGTATTTGCAGTGGTGATGGGTTATCATGTCGGATTGGCAAAATTTGATATAACGCATAAATCTGAACTGCTGCGCAAAGGGTTGGTGTATCCGATATTACTGCATGGCGCGTATGATTTTTTTCTGTTACAAAAAAGCATTCCGATGTTGTTTATCCTTGCATTTGCCGGACTCTTTTTTGCCGGAAAATATATGCTCTATATTTTAAAACAATCCAGTGACAATTCATCACGAAACGGTGGTCTGCAATAATGATTGCTCAACAAACAGTTGATATCCTTAATTTCTACCACGATAAATACAATCGCAAAGATTTTATTGAACACGATCCTGTTTCTATTCCACATCGGTATACTAAAAAACAAGACATAGAAATTTCCGGATTGTTTGCAGCTACACTGGCCTGGGGTAACCGAACATCTATCATTAATAGCTGCAATAAACTATTGGCATTAATGGATAATCAGCCACATGAATTTATCCTGCAGCATTCGCCTAAAGATTTAAAACCATTTACGTCTTTTGTGCATCGTACTTTTAATGCAACAGATGTTTTATATTTTATTGAATTTCTGAAACAGCATTATACAATGAATGATTCGATGGAAAATTTATTTATTGGAAACGATGCAGAACAAGGATTAACCAACTTTCATAACAGTTTTTTTTCGTTGGAAAGTGCACCGCACAGAACAAAAAAGCATGTGTCCACACCTGTAAAAAAGTCGACGTGCAAACGACTAAATATGTATTTAAGATGGATGTGCAGAAAAGATAAGAACGGCGTTGATTTTGGTATATGGAATAAAATAAAGCCAAAAGATTTATTAATGCCTTTAGATGTGCACGTAGAAAATTACGCAAGAAAATTAAACTTAATAGAAAGAAAACAACGCGACTGGTTGACAGTTACCGAATTAACGTGTAACTTAAGAAAGATTGATGCTAAAGATCC
>DAOORG010000419.1:0-2180 GCA_035389165.1 Chitinophagales bacterium | reverse complement strand
ATTGGCTATAATTATCGGTTCCACCTTATCTGCAATTTGTGGCTTGGCATTTTTAAATGTTGTGCTGAAAAAGAAATAATACTGTATAATTTTTAAAATCTTTTACCTTATCCATTTTCTGATTTATAATTTGTAATTTTAACTGCATAATTATGAATAAAAATATTCTTATTACAGGCGGAGCCGGATTTGTTGGCTCTTCAATGGCTTTACAGTTAAAAGCAAAATATCCTACATACGAAATTTACGTATTAGACAACCTAAAAAGAAGAGGTTCTGAATTAAATATACCGCGTTTAAAGTCGGCAAATATCCATTTTATACATGGCGATATTCGCAATAAGGAAGACTTTGACGGACTGCCAAAGATTGATTGTATTCTGGAGGCAAGCGCTGAACCATCAGTACTTGCCGGTATAAACAGCACTCCTGATTATTTAATTAACACCAATCTGTCCGGTACAATAAACTGCCTTAATTTTGCTGTTAAAAACAAATCCGATTTTATTTTTCTTTCTACTTCAAGAATATATCCGGTGGAACGTATTGAATCTATCAATTATAACGAAACGTCAAGCCGGTTTTCAATAAATGAAAAACAATCTTTCAGCGGCATCTCTGAAAAAGGATTAAATGAAAATTTTCCATTGGATGGCTATCGTTCTTTATACGGAACAACAAAGTTAGCTTCTGAATATTTCATTCAGGAATACAAACAATTCTATGGATTAAAAACTGTCATAAATCGTTGTGGCGTTTTAACAGGCCCCTGGCAAATGGGAAAAATTGACCAAGGTGTTGTTGTGTTATGGATGGCAAAACATTTTTGGAAACAACCACTTAGTTATATTGGATACGGAGGCACCGGAAAACAGGTCCGCGATATGTTGCATACAGATGATTTATTCCGATTAATTGACTGGCAAATGCACCATTTAGAGGAAATTAACGGAGAGATTTTTAATGTAGGCGGTGGCACAGAAATTAGTCTTTCTCTTCAAGAAATGACCGTATTGTGCGAACAAATAACAGGCAATACAATAAACATTGTTCAAGTACCAGAAAACCGAACAGCTGACATACGGATTTACATTACAGACAACTCAAAAGTAACGGCAAAAACAGGTTGGAAGCCACAGATTTTACCGGAACAAATCTTCAGAGAAATTTATAATTGGATTAAAGAGAATGAACAGCAATTAGCTGGAATTTTAAAATAAGCATTGTTGATGAAATTAAGCGTAGTAATTCCGGCGTACAACGAAGAAGAGAGTTTGCCTGAAACTTTAAAAACACTCTACAAAACATTAGTTCAGGAAAATATTGAACATGAAATTGTAGTAACAAACGATAATTCTACAGATAATACTTTAAAAGTGTTGGAAGAACTACAGAACGAAATTCCGTCTTTAGTATTTTATACAAATGCAGGACCAAATGGCTTCGGCTATGCTGTTCGTTATGGATTAGATAGATTCACAGGCAATTATGTGGCAGTGATGATGGCAGACTTATCAGATGATCCAAATGATCTTGTAACCTTTTATAAAAAAGCAATAGAAGGAAATTATGATTGTGTATTTGGATCTCGTTGGGTAAAAGGTGGAACTGTAATAGATTATCCCTGGTTGAAAAAAGTTATTAATCGCATTGCCAATTTTATTGTAAAAACTGTTTTCCGATTTAAATATAATGATTGCACCAACGCTTTCAAGCTTTATAAAAAAGAGACCATCGCTGGTTTAAAACCATTTTTATCACCTCATTTTAATTTGACATTGGAATTGCCATTGAAAGCAATTGTGAGAGGTTACACCTACACCGTAGTTCCCAACTCTTGGACAAACAGAAAATATGGTGAATCTAAATTGAAAATTAAAGAAATGGGCAGCCGTTATTTATTTATATTGATGTATTGCTGGATTGAAAAACAGTTTGCAAGAAGTGACTTCAAAAAGAAAGACTAACTGGAAAAAACTAACTATATTAAAAGTTATGAATTTAATTGTAAAACTTATTCTATAACTTTTATAAATCTAAATTGTAATTCTTGGTTTGCAAAAACACACCTCATATTCTTAAACTATTCACGATAATTATCTTTATCGTCTGCTATTGCAGTGCGTTTGCAAAATACAAACCGGTGTATTCCTATCCATCAAAATTTGGCATGGATGCTC
>DAOORG010000418.1:0-2184 GCA_035389165.1 Chitinophagales bacterium | reverse complement strand
TGCCAGAACGTACATTATCGCCATCTAAAACCGTTGTTAAAATGCCATTTGCATGCAGTTTTTTTTCCAAACCTTGCGCAATAGTTGATTTTCCGGAACCGGACAAGCCAGTCATCCAGATACAAATTGCTTTCTGTTGTAATAAATGTTCTTTATCGCTGCGTTGCAACAATTGATGAAAAGTTGGATGAATATTGGTAGCTTTTTCAGACATCGAACAACGAAGATACAATTAAAACAGGTAATTTCTTATAGTATATCGGTTTTGTAGAGTATAAAATATCGTTAAATTGTTTAAAAAGTGCGTTAACAAGTAAAAAAGCATAGTTTTAATTGAATCAGAAGTCAATCTCTACCTGCGTTGACAGTAAGTCGTCCAGATTTTCTCTTCTGCGAATAAGTTTTGCCTGACCGTTATGAATCAACACTTCTGCAGGTCTGTAGCGAGAATTATAATTGGAAGACATGGAATATCCGTAAGCACCTGCATTGTGCAGCACCAATACATCACCTTCACGCACTTCGTTCAACTTTCTGTCCCAGCCAAACGTATCTGTTTCGCAGATATAGCCAACAACAGTATAAATTCGCTCAATGCCAGTTGGATTAGAAACATTGGTGATGTGGTGGTAAGCATCGTACATCATCGGACGAATCAAGTGGTTTTGTCCGGAATCCACACCTGCAAAAACAGTTGCAGTGGTTTGTTTGATAACGTTTGTTCTAACAAACAGGAATCCACTTTCACTAACTAAATATTTTCCCGGTTCAAATACAAGTGTGAGTTCTCTACCGTAATTTTTGCAAAACTCTTGGAAACGTTCACTGATTTTTGCACCTAAATCTTCGATGTTCGTCGTGTTGTCGTTTTCGTGATATTTTACTTTAAATCCACTGCCAAAATCCAGATACTCTAATTCTTTAAAACTATTGGCTGCTTCAAACAAAATATCGGCACCACGCAAAAACACATCAGCATCAAGAATATCAGAACCGGTGTGCATGTGTAAGCCAATAATTTTTAAACCGGTTGATTTTACCACGCGTTCTAAATGGCGCAATTGATAAATCGAAATGCCAAATTTAGAATCGATATGACCAGTAGATATTTTTTGGTTTCCGCCAGCCATAATGTGTGGATTGATGCGCACACAAACCGGATAGGTATCTTTATACAAATTACCGAATTGTTCTAAGATAGAGAGGTTATCGATATTGATGTTAACTCCAAATTCAACCGCACGATTTATCTCATCAATATTTACACAGTTTGGCGTGTACATTATATCTTTTGGCTCAAAGCCTGCTTTTAAACCTAATTGCACTTCCTGAATGGAAACGGTGTCTAAGCTTCCGCCTAAATTTTTTATAAACTTTAAAATATTGATATTATTCAATGCCTTGCAGGCATAATGAATATCTACTTTAGTAGTGCCAAATGCATTTTTTAGTCTGTTGTATTGTCGTTCAATTACGGCTGCATCATACACATATAAAGGTGTACCGTATTCTTTACAAAGTTCTAAAACCGATATACCACCGATTTCATACTGACCATTGATTAATTCCATTTTATAAAGATAAAAATAGATTTAAGATTTGAGATTTAAGATTTGAGATTTATTGATAGATTAATAAATGCTTAAATAGCTTTTGTTAAATAATAAAATCAAATCTAAGGAGTTTCCAATTTATTGTTTCCTGAATTATCGATACCAGTAATTTCGTTTAGCATTTTATGTGATTGAAAATAGTGATAAGTTAATTTCATTGTATTCCAGAAATCAATGTGTTCCGGAAAAGTGGTATAAATAGTATCGAGGTTTTTTTCTTCCATTTTGCACGGGAAAATATGGATGGGTATGTTTGGATTTAATGCGTAAGATTGAGTGCAAAGCCAGTATAATTCAGCAATATTTTCATCGCCGATCGGTATGCAACCAGTAGTCTGATTACCGCCATGAATATAGATGTCGCTACCCGGATTTTGTTCATTTTTATTTCGAACAGAATCCATAGTATTAGGATAATTAATTCTAAAAGATAAATGAAATTTTGAATTCGGATTGAATGCATCAATAATATAAAAGCCTTCCGGGATTTGTAGGTCACCTTCGCGCAGTTTTGGGCCAATTTTACCTGAAAAAGCGGTGAAAGTATATGATTTTATAAATTTAAATTGAA
>DAOORG010000417.1:0-2197 GCA_035389165.1 Chitinophagales bacterium | reverse complement strand
CTTTTCCACACAATTTCAGGTTCATTCGCATCATGCGCAAATTTTCTTGCCAATACAAATAAAAAATCAGACAAACGATTCAGGTATTGTATTAAAATCGGTTCTATTTTATCGTTTTCTGACAGGCGTACCACACATCGTTCAGCCCGTCTGCAAACCGTTCTCGCCACATGACAAACGGACGCAGCTTTATTTCCACCCGGCAAAATAAAGAACTTTAACTCCGGCAAAGTCTCATTCATTTTATCGATGTACTGTTCTAATAACGTAATTGCCGTGTCCGGTATTTCAGGCAATACTAAATTTTTCTTTCCCGGTTCTGCAGCAAGGTGAGTGCCAATATCAAACAATCGGCTTTGGATCCCCTGCATTAAGTCGCTGTATTCCTTTTCTTCCAGATATGTGGCCGCCAGTCCCAGAAAAGAATTCAATTCATCAACTGTTCCGTATGCCTCAATTCTCAACTCTGCCTTTGACAAACGCAGACCGCCGTATAATGCAGTGGTGCCTTTATCTCCTGTCTTGGTATATATCTTCATAAGTTTATTTCACGTTTAACATACAATGTACGATACCTGTTTAATTTTTTCAATAAATTTTTTAAACAAAAAACCTCTCCCAATGGAGAGGTTATATAAGTATGCAGAAAGGAATTATTTTCCTTGTGCTTGTTTTTTCATAGCTTCTTCAATCATTTTCTGCATCGCTGCCTGATCTCCGCCTTGTTGTGGTTTTGGAGCTTCTATGCTTTTCAATTCCACTTCAAATATCAATGTTTCATTCGGGCCAATACCTGCTTGTTGCTGACCTTGTGCACCATACGCTAATTTACCCGGTACGTACAATTTGTATTTTGAACCCACTGTCATTAACTGTAAACCTTCAGACCAACCTGGTATAACACCGTTTAACGGGAATGTAGCCGGCTCACCACGTTTAATGGAGCTGTCAAATATAGTTCCGTCAACCAGTGTACCTGTATAATCTACCTTCACCACATCAGAAAGTTTTGGTTTTGGTCCTGTTCCTTCAGAAATTACTTCATATTGCAAACCACTTGCTGTTGTTTTTACGCCCGGTCTTTTTGCATTTTCTTCAAAGAATTTTTTTCCTTTGGTTTCATTTTCCTGCATCATAGCATATGCCTGCGGATTGAAATGTTTCATTAACACACCTGTAAGTGTATCGCCGCTGAATAATAATTTTTTGCCGTTTAACGCTTCATAGATACCACGCGATAAAGCATCGATATTCAGGGTGCTGTCTAAGCCGTTTTGCTTAAGATTATCGCCCATTTGTACTCCGATTGCATAAGAAACAGAATCCATTTCTTTTTTAGGAGTAACATCTACAAAACCATTTTTAGGTTTACATGCCGTCATTAACGTTACTACAGAAACGATAATTAATGTAAAGGTGTGTTTATTCATTTTTAAAAATTTATTGATGAGTATATTGGTTTATTTATTGACCTTCTAATTTAAGATTACTTGGTGCTTGCGGTACCTGTGGTGCCGGTTTTTCTACTTTCAGTAATTCCACTTCAAATATCAGTGTTTCGTTTGGGCCGATACCAGCTTGTTGAACACCTTGTTCTCCGTAAGCTAAGTTACCCGGAATATAGAATTTGTATTTTGAACCAACTGACATCAATTGTAACCCTTCCGTCCAGCCTTTAATTACCTGATTTAACGGGAACGTTACCGGCTCGCCACCGATAGAACTGTCAAATACTTTTCCGTTTACTAATGTACCGGTATAATGAACCGTAACTTTATCAGTTGCAATTGGTTTAACACCTGTAGTATCTTTTAATATTTCATATTTCAATCCGCTGGCAGTTGTTTTGATAGCAGGATTTGCCGCCAAATCATCGAAGAATTTTTTCGCTTTCGCTTCTTCCTGCGCTTTCTTTTGTGCCTGCTTTTCAGAAAAATAAGCCTGTGCAAACATCATCGCTACCTGCGGGTCAATTTTCGGTGTTGTGCTTTTTAAGGCATCTGCCAGTCCTTTCTCCAAAGCAATCGGGTTGATATCACTTGCACCGTTTTTCACCATATCAGCACCTATCTGCATACCAATGAAGTAAGAGACGGTGTCTACTTTATTTTTAAACTCGATGGTATCTTTAACAACGGCAAGAGCTGTTGTTGCAACGGTTGCGGCTGCATCTTTTTTAGGTTTCTTAGGCTTTGCG
>DAOORG010000416.1:0-2197 GCA_035389165.1 Chitinophagales bacterium | reverse complement strand
CGTACCTTAGAAAATGAACACGAAGAAATTAATTTCCTGCAAATTGATATTTCTAATGAAATCAAAGACGAAGAAATTAATCAAATAGCAAGTTTAGTTTTTACAGATAAAAAATACAAAGAAATTGCAGTACGAAATCAATCTATTTATACGTCAGCCATTGAGAAAACGACTGCTGCTTTAAAGAAAACAAAACAGATTTATACTGATAAAACCTACGTGGTAGTTGGCGGCACCAGCGGTTTAGGTTTGTCTACAGTAAAATGGCTCGTAGAAAATAATGCAAAAAATATTTTAGTACTGAGCAGAAGCGGTGCAAAAGCGGAAACACAAGCCTTGTTTGAAAAATATCAATCCGAAGGCATTTTTATCAATGATGTGACTGCAGATGTAATGCATATGGATTCATTGCAAGATGCGCTTTCTTCTGCACCGAATATTGCCGGAATTTTTTATGCTGCCGGAATTTTAGATGATGGTGCTTTTGAAAACCTGACAAAAGAACAATTTGAAAATGTCATTAATACCAAAGCAATCGGTGCATGGAATTTGCATCAGTTGACACAAAATAAAAATTTGGATTTCTTTGTGTTGTATTCATCTGCAGCAGGTATTGTTGGCTCTGCAGGTCAATCCAACTACAATGCAGCCAATACCTTTATGGATAGTTTGGCACATTTCAGAAATGCCAACAATCAAAATGCGTTGTCTGTAGATTTTGGAACTATAGCAGAAATTGGCTTGGCTGCACGTCAGGAAAACCGCGCCGACAGATTAGCAGAACAAGGCGTTACCGCTATTCAGCCAAGCGAATTGAATGCTTATTTTGATAGCTTGTTTCTGAGTGATGCTACACAAGTAATGGCAATGGAAATTGATTTTACGAAATGGTCGCAATTCAATCACGCTGTTTTGAAAAATAATTTTTATAGCAAAGTGGTGACACAAGTAGAAAATACAACTATAACATCAGACAAACCGACTTTTGCAAACATAGATGATTACAAGAAGCACATCAAGGACAAAATAAAACAACATATTTCATCAGCTACTAAATTAGCCGTTTCAAAAATCAAAGAAGATGAAACATTTAAAGCATTAGGTGTAGACTCATTGCATGCTTTACAGTTGAAAAATAAATTACAGGATGATTTTAGTTTGTCGATAAATGTGGCTGCCGTCTGGCAATATCCAACCGTGCAAAAACTGGCTGATTTTATTGGAAATGAATTAAACCTTGAGGCACAATTTTCAAATAGAACAGAAGAAAATAAGGAAGAACCAGTGTTGGTGAAAAACGACATAGAATCAGAAGTGAAAAATTTATCTTTAGAAGAATTGATGAAAGAATTGAGTAATAAAGTAGATTAATGTTATGAGGAAAGGAATTATTGTTTTAGTGTTTTCTTTAATTTTAATCTTAAGTTGTCAAGGCAATAAAAATAATAGTTCTTATATAAAACCACAAATTTTTACAAATAATACAAACCAGATATTTCCTATAATATTTGAAGGAGCATTCTCAAATGGCACTTCAGTTAAGCAAGATACTTTTGATTATGACTTTAAGGTAATTGATATAGGAATATTAAATGTAGAAAGTGGTAAGATAATAGCTTCAGATCCAATTGTAATGCATGACAGAATAGCATTTACTCAGGATTTTCCAATTGGCAGATTTCCTGTTCAGGTTGCAGTTGCTAAATCAAAGAACTTTGAAGTAAATTGTTTTTGCAGAATTAATTTTTCAAATGAAGAAGTTGTAAAATGGGAATTTGCATTATTGCCTGGACAAAAAAAAATAACTCTTACAGATTCTATTATATATTGTTACAGTGTAGATGCATCGATGGCTTTATTTATTGATGAAACCGCAAATAAAATATTCAATAAAAAAACCACAAAAGAATGGGAGTCTGATTGGGAAAATATTTTTGTAAAAAAATCAGAAGAGTGTAATAATAAAGCAGGATTTATACATACATTTAATAATCATAACTTTGCAACATTTTTTACTGGTAATGGAGATGGTTGCTATGCAACGTATATAGGATTTGATAAGGAAAATCAAGTATGTAGATTATTAACTGATTTTGGAATTATCAGATGGTGGACATTAAAATAAATTTGAAAGATTAGAGAAATGAGCGAACAACTACAACAAATGCAAGAGATTCTTCAAAAATCTCTTATCAAA
>DAOORG010000415.1:0-2205 GCA_035389165.1 Chitinophagales bacterium | reverse complement strand
CAACGGTTCGGAAACCATTATCTTCGACACACCTACTACCGATAAAACTTCGGCTGTTCTTATAAAATGGATACAGAAAAAACTGCACTGCACTATCAACGCTGTTATTCCAACACATTTCCACGACGATTGCCTTGGCGGCCTCCAAGCCTTTGACGAGCAAACGATTTCATCCTATGCCAATAGCAAAACCGTAGAATATGCTAAAGAAAACAAGATGGTAGTGCCTAAAAATAGCTTCAATGATTCCTTGCGCTTGAACGTTGGCAATGCATACGTCACGGCAATATTTTTCGGAGAAGGACATACCAAAGACAATGTAGTCGGATATTTTCCCGAAGATAATGTACTATTTGGCGGTTGCCTGGTAAAGACAATGGATGCCGGCAAAGGTTACCTCGGCGATGCAAATGTTGCCGCCTGGTCTGCCACTGTAGAGAAAGTCAAACAAGCCTATCCGCAGGTAAAATTTGTGGTTCCCGGACACGGTCCTTACGGCGACCAAAATCTACTGGATTATACCATTCAGTTATTCAGGAATCCGTAAAATGAAGATAAACAAAGAGTATTATCTGTATAAATAAAATGTAATAATAAGCTTAACAACCTGCAATAGATTTAGCGTGTAAAATAGTATTTAAAGCGTTATGCTGTTTAATTTAACAACAAGTTTTTTTATCCAATTGATTATCAAGTTTAACCTTTTGTCACTTTTTTTCTTAGTCAAAAAAAGTAACCAAAAAAGACAAGGCAAAAATATCGCTCTGCGCTGATAGCTAGGCTTAGCTGGCGATTTTTGCCATCCCACGCTTCTTTACATCCTGCATGCTCCAATTTTTCGTTGTATTTTTATTTGTACTAAATATTAAAACCGCAAAACGGGTGTATTTAGTATATTTATCTCTATAAAAAAGAGGATGCAACCTGAAGTGCAATTTCAATCTGTAGATGCATATATTGCCGCTCAGCCTGCGGTGAATCAAGTATTACTGCAAAGTTTACGCAATACGATACGCAAAGCGGCACCGGAGGCAACAGAGTTGATTAGTTATCAGATGCCGGCTTACAAACTACACGGTGTGCTTGTCTATTTTGCAGGTTATAAAAATCATATCGGCTTCTATCCTTCCGGATCTGCCATAACTACTTTTCTTCCGGAATTAAGTGCTTACAAAACATCTAAAGGCACGATTCAATTTCCTCTGGATAAAAAACTTCCTTTGCAATTAATTAAAAAAATAGTGCAACATCGTGTTCAGGAAAATACACGAAAACATCAACTGAAGAAAAAATAAAGACTTGCAGAACAGTAACATTAGTTACACATTAACGGATTGTAGTTATCTAACTTTACAATACAAAATAAATCCATGAGCAAGGAATTTATCATCTTCGGCATCATCATTCTGCATTTCTTAATCGGATTTGGCTGGTTGTTATACAAACTAGAATTTGATAAAAGCAAATAGATTTTTAGTGCTCAATATTTTACTCATTCAAAAAATAGTTGGACTTAATCTTTATGGCAGCAACTTTCCGTGCCGGTTGGTGTGGCTTTCATTTCCGGACTGATATACGGTATGCCGAGGTTTAATCCGCGAAGAATTAAAAGCACGGCCATAGCACCAATAAAAACAGGCACCGCTTTGCGCATTTGATTGCGCCATTGTACAGAAATAAATTTTCCAAGCACCGTCACCATAAACATAATCGGAAATGTACCAAATCCGAATGCTGCCATAAACAAGGCACTGTTTAATATATCACCGGTAGCAACGGCACCTGCCACAGCCACATATACTAAACCGCATGGTAAAAAGCCATTTAAAAATCCGATAAATAAATAGGTATAAAATTGCTTTTCGCTGCGCAACAGTTTTCCTAAAAATTGTTTCAGCTTCATGGTATAAGCAGTAAAGAAACTGCTGTTGCCGCTCATATATTTTGAAAAAATCAGAAATAGCAAAATGAGTACACCGAGTCCGATAGATAAGAAACGCTGATAACCGCCAATAAAAAATTGCTTGCCTAAAAAACCAAATAAGACACCTAAAACAGCATATGCCAATACTCTTCCGAAGTTGTATAATGATATCAACCAAAGGCGTTTCCATTTTCCGGCATCTGCCACCGGCAATGCCAGTGCTATTGGACCGCACATGCCAACGCAATGAAAACTACCTAAAATTCCAATGGTAAAACCTG
>DAOORG010000414.1:0-2206 GCA_035389165.1 Chitinophagales bacterium | reverse complement strand
TTGAACTATAAAGCTAAAACCGATTCACAGAAATTTCCTTAAAAATATCAAAATTCTGTTCTAAATAATCTGAAAAGTAATTGGCAAAATACGGCGACAGAGAAACACCTTTGGTTCCCATACCGTTAAAAATAAAAACATGCTTGTATTTTGGATGTTTTCCTATTACCGGTCGTCTGTCCGGCATGGCAGGTCTTATCGCTGCTTTTTCTTCTACTATTTGATAAGATTCATCAATAACCTTATTCAATTTATTCAGTATTTCGGTTCTTCCACCTTCTGTTACCGTTTCTTCCACATCATCCCAAATAAAGGTAGAACCAACACTATATTTATTATCACCTTTTGGAATAATGATAATATTTCTGTTGAGCATTTTATCCAGATTCAATTCATCTGCCTGAATGAGTAATTGTTCTCCTTTTGCCAAAGCAAAAGGAATCCATCTGAATAATGGGTTTTTATATGCTTTAAATCCTTCGCAAAATATAATATTTTGTGCGCTGTATCCTTTGTATTGAATCTCATCTGTAATGCTTAATTCAGAAAATTCAAATGCTTCTTCAATGAGTTGTTGATGTTGCAGCAAAAAAGCGCGATAAGCTTTGGTAAAAACCGGCACATCCATCCAGCAACATTGTTTGATGATGCCGGCACCAAAAGGTGCTTTTATGTGTGGATTGATCTCTGATGCAGCAACTATATCACCTAAATAATCATGATATTCAGTATCTGTTTTTTTCAGGTTCCAGTTTTCAATATCTTCTGCAGATGAAAAAATTTTGTAGATATCATTTTCATAGAAAAAAGAAACCTGCAATTGCTTTTCCAGAGCGCTGTATGTTTTTTTGGCAAATGGCAATAAGTCGTCAATCATCCAGGTTTTAACCATTTTTCTGCCGGTAACAGGATTCACCACACCGGCTGCAATATTAGAAGACGAAGTTGGATTGTACTGATCTATTACAAGAATTTTTTTTCCTTTTTGCAGAAGAAAATGCGCTACCATGCTTCCGGCAATTCCCTGTCCTACTATAATATAATCCAATTGTTCACTCATTGTTTAAGATGTTTTAACGGCACGTGTCATTTCTCTTTTTCCTTTAGGACCAGGCAATGCTTCAATTGCGAAACCAACGGATTTCATGGTTCTTTTCACGATGCCTTTTGCGCAATAGGTTACGAGTAATCCTGTTGGTTTGAGTGCTTTATACATAGATGCAAAAATCAGATCTGTCCATAATTCCGGTTGTGCTGATGGTGCAAATGCATCAAAATAAATCAGATCAAACTGATTGGTATAGTCGACATCTTCAATATTCATTTTACGTTTCTGAATACTGAAATTGTTGGTTATCGTTTCAGACGCTTCCCATCTGGCAGCATGTATTGCAGTAAAGAATTCTTTTGTGTTAGGTGTATCTAGCTGTGTGCTGTAATTTAATAATGAAATATGTTCATCGCTAACCGGAAATTTCTCTATAGTTGTATAATTAATTTTACATGCTTTACCTTCTGCTTGAAGACAAGTAAGCAAAGCATTCAATCCGGTTCCAAATCCTATTTCAAGGATATTGATTTCTGTGGTGTTGTTTATTTTTGGAAGTAAACCTGCATTTATGAACACGTGCACAGATTCCTGAATAGCGCCATGCACGGAATGATAATGTTCGTCTAATGCTGCAATAAAAATAGTAGAACTTCCGTCTTCCGTAATAACCAATGTTGGTTCCATCTATTGCTTTTGCTTCATTAGTTTAGAATAATAGCTTTGGTCTTTTGCCTGAATCCGCAGGTAATATGCGCCATTGCTCCAATTTAAGAAATCAGTAATTCCTAACGGATTAATGCCATTATCTAATGTCATTTTTTTAGTAAACTGCAATTGTCCTAATGAATTATATACATAGACAACAGAAGGAGTCTGCAATTTATTTTTAAAATCTATGACAATATCACTTTCTGCAACATAAGCAGTTGCGGCCAATATATTTTGTTGGACACCCACATTTGGCGCAAAATAAACAGAGTCTATTAAACTGTAAGAAAATCTATTGCTATTATCAACCATTTTGATTCTATAATAATAAATTCCGCTGGTTGCATTTAGTTCATGTAAATAATTATACAACGTTGTATTGGAAGAAAAGCCACCTGCCGGAACGGTATCTACATCTATAAATACTGCGGCATCAAAGGAATATTG
>DAOORG010000413.1:0-2208 GCA_035389165.1 Chitinophagales bacterium | reverse complement strand
TATTGGGCAATGATTGGCAGAAATACGACACAGCTAAGTTTAAACTTTGGTGTAGATGATGTAGACGGAACGATAGATGATACCACTAAAATCTATTCCATGGCAGGCAGCGAAGAACAACATCCTGCCATGAGTACACGTGAATTAGTGAACCTGATAAAAGCAGTTGACAGAAAACCTATTGAGCGCGATACCGTTTACAATGTCATCAATGATTTTAGTAATACCGTTTTTGAAGAAGATGAAAAAGAAAAGGCGAGGTTATATAATTAGGTGATTCTTTTGTCAGAATCACGGGTATTTCAGATTAAAAGATTTCACGGATTTTAAATTTATTTCTCCTAAAAATCAGCGAAATCTTTTAATCTGTTTAATCAGCGATAAAAAAAAGCCTCGCAATTGCGAGGCTTGTAAGTAATCGGTAAGCTAAATTATGCTATTTTAACATTAACTGCGTTTAAACCTTTTCTTCCTTCTTCCAGTTCAAACACTACTTCGTCGTTTTCTCTGATGCTGTCGATCAGACCGTTAACGTGTACGAAGTACTCTTTGTTTGATTCTGCGTCTTTAATAAATCCAAAACCTTTTGAATCATTAAAGAACTTTACAATTCCTTTATTCATTATAATTATTTAATTAGAACAAAGATACACTCAATTAAATGGCTTTTTGCATGAATGCATAGATTTATGAGCTTTTTGCGTGTTTATTATCATTATTATAACATATTGGTAGTCTGCAAGCTGTAAATAGAACATTTAGCACCACTTATTTGTCTTAATAATTCAAGATATTAGTTTTAATTTCGGCATTCAATCTCTATATTTCCAAATTTATGACGCACGACGCACAACTCACCACTAAAAATATTTACATCATTCGTCACGGACAAACAGATTTTAATGTCCGGCAGGTAGTGCAGGGACGAGGTGTCAATTCAGATTTAAACGATACCGGCATTCGGCAGGCAAAGTTGTTTTTCGACGCACATAAAGAAATTAATTTTGATGTGGTTTATACTTCATCTTTAAAAAGAACCTGGCAAACGGTGGATTCTTTTATCTCGAAAAAAATTCCACATATTGCTATTGAAAATCTGGACGAAATTGATTGGGGAATTTTTGAAGGCGTGGAGCACCATCCGGATTTACAAAAAACCTATTACGACATTATCAACGAATGGAAACTTGGAAATTTAACCATTAAAATTGAAGGCGGCGAAAGTGCACAGGATTTAGCCGATAGATTAACGCCTTTTGTGGAAGAATTAAGTGCCAGCCAGCATCAAACAATTTTAGTTTGTACACATGGCAGAACGTTGCGTGTATTAATTTGTTTATTATTGAAAAAAGACATTTCACAAATGGATGAATTTGAACATCAAAATACCTGTTTGTATCATTTACAATTTGATGGCGCAAATTTTGAGTTGATAAAAGAAAATGATGTTACGCATTTAGAATTAGCAAGATAAAGTATGCTCACGACTCACAACTCACCACTTACCACTAAGTATGCCGTTTCAGCTGTATCCTATATTAATACCAAACCTTTTTTACATGGTCTGGAACTTTCGTCTGTAAGAAATAAAATTCTGCTGACTCAAGAAACACCGGCGCAGTGTGCGCAAAAATTATTATCCAATGAAATAGATATCGGATTGGTTCCGGTGGCCGTAATTCCTTTGCTAAAGAATCCGCAAATTGTTTCACCGTTTTGCATCGGTTCCAATGGTGTGGTAAAAACAGTTTGCCTGTTTTCAGAAGTTCCGTTAGAAGAAATAAATACCATTTACCTCGATTATCAGTCGCGTACTTCTGTACTGTTGGTTCAGTTGCTCATGAAAGAATATTGGAAAAAGGAAGTTGTTTTTTTACCTGCGTTAGAAGGCTATGAAAACAATACCATTAAAAATAATATTGCTGCTGTCATCATCGGCGACAGAGCAATTGCCAATCTTGGAAAATATAGCTATGAGTACGATTTGTCAGAAGCCTGGAAACAATACACAGGATTGCCATTTGTGTTTGCAGCCTGGGTGAGTAATAAAATTATTGATCAGGGATTTCTCGATGATTTTAATGCAGCATTGCAAATAGGATTGAGCAATCGAAATCAATTGCTACCGGAATATGAAAGCTATAATTCTAAGGTTTTTTCGGTGAAAGAATACTGGAACACGAATATTCAGTATGAATTAGATACCGA
>DAOORG010000412.1:0-2217 GCA_035389165.1 Chitinophagales bacterium | reverse complement strand
ATGCCGGTGCTGTTAATCAATAAAAACGACTTTAAAGAGTTCAAGCAGATTTCTAAAGGTAGAGATATTGAACTAATTGAGCAGTATGTGACAGAGGCTCAAGATATTGATATCCGTTCTTTGATATGCGATAAGTTCTATTTCGACATTTTGAAAAACTGGCAATTGCCGGCATATCAGAAATTGATACATGGTGAAACATACACAGATGAAGATGGTGTTGAAATTGAATACAAAGGATTAAAACCAGTGTTGGTTTATTATGCTTATTCACGGTACTGCATGCGTGGAAGTGTTGTTGATACACCGTTTGGAATGGTTCAAAAAACGAACGAAAATTCACAGCCGATCAGTGGTGCCGAAAAAAGAGACATGAGAGATACATCAATTCATACAGCGTTGCGCTATTGGTTAGATGTAAAAAAATACCTGAAGGAAAAAGAAAATGTTTTCCCGAAATGGTCAGAATGTAATGAGTGTAAAAGCTCCAGTAAATCAAGTTCAAAATTCGATGTGATATGAAAGCGATAGTATTACCAGTTACAGATAGTGGAGTTCCGAGAATTCAGATAAAACCTGAAAACACACAGGATGATGCTGTTTTAAATGCGATTATAAACAGAAATGGTGAAGGTGTACAGCCGGATGCCGGATATACGATTTTGAGTTTTGAAGTGAATGGTGATTCTTTCCAGAGTTTGACATTTGGTAGAAATGAAGAAGGAAATAGTGGCAGTCCAGTTTCAATTCTAAGTATTACGGCTGAAGGTGTGGACTCATACCAAGATGATTCTTTGATAGATAAAACGGTCTTAATGGTATTTACAGATTCGGCGGTTAGGGTTCCATCTGATTACACATTCACATCAAGCACAGGGACTATTTTATTTACATCTGATATTGACCAAGACACGATTATTCAAATAATTTATAAATAAAGAAAATGAAAAAGATATTATTAGTAATTGGTTTTTTTATAGCGTTAACTACTGAAGCGCAAGTGGTGAATAAATTCAGAGACTCATCCGTATTTTTTAAAGGTGTTAGATTTGATTCTACGTTACAATTTAAGCGGCTTAAAACAGCGGCGGAAAAGGATTCCATATTAGTTATTTCTGATGCGAATGGAACGCTGGCAAAGATAAATAAATCTACATTTTACAATGAGTTTCCGGTTTATGTGCAGACGGATTCCGTTACGGTCAATGCTTACGATGTGCTAAACTCACAGAATGCACCGCCAGGAAGTCCAGCAACAGGTGACACATACTTAGTAGGCACTTCACCGACAGGCGCATGGGTAGGATATGCTAAAGATATAGCGGAGTGGAATGGTTCTGCATGGGTGTTTACAGATGGTGTGCAAGGCGACTTCTTATATAATGCAACAAACGCTTTAACGTATATTTTCAGGTCAGGCAATTGGGTTCAAACAACAGGAATACCAGCGTTGAATAATGGTAACACAATTAGTTCAGGCTTAAAAATAGGAACTAATAACTCACGTTCTTTGACGTTTGAAACTAACAATGTAAATCGTGGAAGATTTGACAGCGTTGGTAGATTCTATGTTTACGATACATCTTTACGTAAAGCAAATAAGTATCTTCAAATAGACAGCATAACAGGTAGATTAATTGCAAGTGAGGTTAGTGGCAGCGGCGGTGGTGGCGTTGCTTCTTTAAGCGGACTTACGGCAGCAACGGCAACGAATAACATCTTCAACACAAACTACAAACAGAGGTGGAATTGGAACACGATTTCAGGTGATACTGCATTAGTTATAGCGAGTAATTCAGTAAATGCAGCGAGTAACTTACAGAACTTATTAACGGTATCTCAAAGTGGCGCAAACGGAACGTCTACACAGACTACATACGGTGCGATATTCTCAAATAAAAAGACGGGAACTGCATCAACTAACATAGCTGGTCGTTTTGTAGCGAGTGGTGCAAATAACAACTATGCAATTGAAGCCGAAAATCAAGTTAAAATATTAAATGCAAGTACAGGAACTCGCTATTTATCATTTTGGAGTGGCACGACAGAAAATGCAAGGATTGGTAACTTAAATGCTTTTGGTGAATTGGCATCAGATAACTTAGACCTATCTGTTAATAACGGTCTGGCTATTGTATTCAGAACAACGGCAGGCAGCGGAGTTGGAACGGAAAAAATGAGGCTTACAGGTAACGGTCAACTTGCAATAGGTAATAC
>DAOORG010000411.1:0-2219 GCA_035389165.1 Chitinophagales bacterium | reverse complement strand
ATGTGTGCGATATTGCACACGCACACACATTGGCCTTACAACATTTACAGAACAAGGAAAACGAAAGCAATATCGAAGTATTCAATTTAGGCACCGGCATGGGTGTTTCTGTGCTGGAGGTTATAGAAGCCTTTGAAAAAGTAAGCGGACAAAAATTAAATTATACCATTGGACCTCGCCGCGCGGGTGATGTGGTGGCGGTATATGCCGACAATACTAAAGCCGAAGTACGCTTAGGCTGGAAATGCCAGTACAGTTTAGAAGATGCGATGTTGAGCGCCTGGAACTGGGAGTTGAAGATGAAGGAGTTGGGGTTGTAATCATAATTATGAATCACCATTTATCTATAAAGAAATTATCTGGCAGTATCTTGTCTTTTGATAATTGGTCCTGTCCGTGGGAATTTGAAAATTATATTTCGCAAAATATAATTGATCCTGAAGTTGAAATACTTTTCAAGAAAATTTGGTCAAAAGCAATGGAGCCTGAAAATTGGAACTATTCAGATTTAAATATTGGTACTCAAAAAACAATTATAATTCTTAAAGATAATTTTGAGTTGGATGAAAATACCGCTCATCAGATTGCACGCGCTGCAGCATATCAATGGAAATAGTTAAACTAGCGGTTTCCCCTGAACTTTATTTATTGCATTTTACCCTGAGGTATTTCTTTGTGTTATTGCTGAATTTTACATCATTCAATAACAACAAAAAATACAAGTCATGAAATCATCTATCATCAAAATCGCATTAAGCATCGTTGTCCTACTTTCTTCCTTCGGTTTACAATCCTGCAAAAAAGAAGCAACAGAAATTGCACCCGTAAACAACACCATCATCGGGAAATGGAGAGCCGTAAACGGCAACAGAACCACGGAACGCGAGTTTATAAAAGGTGCCGACGAACTGCACGGTACCGGAAATGTGAAAATCACCACCACCAGTATCGGAAATTCCGTAACGGTATCCACCGCTCCTTTTACCTGGGATATTTCCCGAAACGTTCTTCATATCAACAACATTGCGGATGTAGAATTTATATTTCAGATTTCAGAAGACGGCAGCCGCATGATATTCTTTGATGTCGTAAACAGAGATCAGGTTTCGGCTACCTTCGAGCGAATTAATTAAAAAAAGCAGAAATGAAAACAGGACTCAGCGCCTGTTTTCATTTTTTAACTGATACCCATTTAATTTTTTCTTTTCCCGGTGTATTACCCATTCCCGCATACTAATCGCCAGCAGCATCCATAGCAAGCCAAGCGAATAACCGGCCATTACATCACTTACATAATGCACACACAAATACAATCTGCTGAAACCCAGCAGTCCGATAAACACGATAGCGGCAATCATCCATCTGAATTTGGAAGCATATCTTTTTCTGGAACGTATAATGGCATAAAAAAGCACGCCGTAAAAAGCTACCGATACCGTAGCATGTCCGCTCGGAAAAGAGAAGGAGGTTTCGGGGTAGTACGAAAAATCTACCGGACGTAAGCGGTGAAAATAATGCTTGCTCATGCCTACCGTATATTGCGTTCCGAGCAGTGCAATCCAAACGGGCAGCAGATAGGTCTTATGTTTGGTAATAATAAAAAGTACCGTGCTGATGATGGCAATGCTCACCACGCCCCAGAACGAACCGAACATCGTGAAATAGTAAAATGCTTTGGCAATCCATTCTACGCGCATGCTGTACATCAGTTGCGCAAACGACTGGTCAATCGTCACAATAAAAGAGTTATGAATAAAGGCATCTATAATTTCATCGAGCAACAACAAATTGGCAATAAAGGAAAGCAGCAACAGCGTTAAAGGCAGCTGGATAAATTCATCGAGCAAAAAACGATGCAACAGAAAAGTATATACTTTTGGATATTTTGCAGCGAATTTTTTAACTGCTTTGCTTTCTAAAAAAGAGACTACAGCATTATTGAAACCATTATTAAGACGGTAATACAATTTTGCAGCGAGTGAAACAGATTTCTTAAGCACCTGACAAATATACTACAAAATAGATTGTATAATTTTAACCACATAGGCACATAGAAATAAAGTCTGAAGCGCAAAAGATGTTAGTTTCATTACGACTATTTTAGTTCCACATAGACTCGCCTTAGGCGAGTTCTATGTTTTTCTTTCCTCGTATTCAGATACAGTATTGTCTGCAATTGCTTTAGCGTTTAGACAGTAAGGCTATGTTTCTATGTGTTA
>DAOORG010000410.1:0-2227 GCA_035389165.1 Chitinophagales bacterium | reverse complement strand
TTGAATTTACGAATAAACCATTCACTTATCAACAGTAACAGTATGATAAAAAACAACCATTTCATGTCAATCAAAGGACGTGTTGTAAACGTATCATACAGAATGGATTTTATAGTAGCATTTTTATCTATATCTTCTGCAATAGATAGCATTGTAGACGGATTGTATGATTTGCCACCGGATTGATTTGCCAGAATTGTTAACAACTGATGGTTTGCCTGCGTATTCAATGTTTCGATAATAACCGGCCTGACCGAAAAATTACTATTGGCTGAATTGGCATTTCCTTTGTAATTTGCTTTTGCCAATATGCTATAATTACCAACCGGTAAAATTCCTGCATTGATGGTGTATGCATTGATGGTTTTGTCAAATGTATACTTGTATTCTTTTCCGTTGTCGCCTTTCACCACAGCTGTTGCATCTACGTCATTCACCAATTCGTAACTTTCATTATACAGTTCAGCATCTATCTGTATAGCTTCATTCGCATTAAACACATTTTTTGGTGTATGCACACGAAAGCGTCTTTTATCGCCTTTCACCGTTAAGTACTGTACGCATTTATTGATAATTTCGTCGGTTGCCTCAAAGTTCTTTGTTTGTGCAAATTCATTTAAACGCCAGCGCCACAAACCTTCGCCACAGATGATTCCGGTTTTATGTCCGTTCACTTCATTAAATATTATCAACGGATTATCTGTTTGAATATTTCCGATTTGCTGTCGGTAAAAAATATCTGCTGTTGCCGCTGCCTGATACCTACCAAACGGAGCCAGCAACGGCGGCAATGTCTGAATAGTTTTTAATGCAGCTTCACTCATGGTAAACTTAGAAAATGAAGACTGATAGATTGGGAAAACATCATTGCCATTCAACGACGAGCCACTGATTTGCAGTATTTTCTGAATTGTATTAAACTGACCGATATTCGTATTTGCTGAAAGCACCAGCAAAACCGGTGTGTTTGAACTTACAATTTCCTGAATAGAATTTAATTTAGTCATCGCGCCGGCAGATGGCAATCCGTGCAGAATAATTAAATCAGCTTCTTTATAATTGCCAGAATAATTTTTAATATCCGCTTCTTCAAACTGGTAATTTTTATTTTGTTCTATGGCATTTCTGAATGCTTTCACATCCGGATGCGGCGCATCGTATAACATCAGCACTTTTTTGCGTCCATCAATTACTTCAACATAGGCAACATCAGCATTATTCTCAATGATGGCCTCACCGGATAGAGCTTTCAACCTGATTCTATATTGTAAAATTCCAGGTTTTATGGCATCACCTACAGCATCTGTCTGAAATATAAATCTGTCTTCCGTGATGGTGATTACCTTATTCAACAACACTTTTCCATCCGGTGAAATAACTTCCAGCACAGTAGTTTGTCCTTGCAAATGATTGGCTTCAATTTGCACATTGATATTAAACTGATCGCCGAGATATACGATTTCAGGATATCGCACACTTTTTATCAATGCATCTTTTTTGATAGTGGTATCGCCAAGTGCTATCGTATAAAATGGAATCGTTAGTGCATTTCTGTTGTATAAAGGTGAATTTCCTTTATTAAAAATTCCGTCTGAAGCCAAAATAACCGCACCGATATTTTGTGATCCGTGACGTGTTATCAATTCATCGATAGCATTGGAAATATCAGTTTCTTTTTCAGAATAATTCGGTTCTGAAAAATCAGTTAGTTCATCGCCAAAATTATACGATATGAGCTCGTATTTGTCTTTTATTTTTTCTTGTAATGAAGTCAGCTGTACAGCATATTTTTCTTTTGAGAAATTTCCGAACGACACGTTGAGTGAAGAGGAATTATCCTGCAATAATAAAATAACAGGCTTTTCTTCTTCCGTTTTTTTAGTCTTAATTAATAAAGACAGTAATAAAAACGCAATTAAACTGGTTGATAAGAAACGTAAAAAAGCCAATCCGTATTTCCACCATTTACTTTCATTTTCTGTAAATACAAATTTCTTTCTGCCATACAAAATGTAGGCAAATAAGATTCCTGTTGCTACACAGAACAGCAAAAACCACCATGGATATTCGGTTATAAACGTCATAAGTCAGGAGCCGTAAGAAGTGAGTCAAAATACAAAATAAATATCTTAAAGATATGCCTTTTGACACAGGACTTACGACTAAACTGCAAGTATGCTGATTTTTGCGGAATAATACAAATCGAAAGCGTTAAAAGAAGATAAGA
>DAOORG010000409.1:0-2232 GCA_035389165.1 Chitinophagales bacterium | reverse complement strand
ACAATGACAGAAGCGAAGAAACAACAATTATTTACCGTGCTGAATACCGCACTGCAAAATAACAAATCATCTGTGAATGCCTTAGAACTGGCTATTGAAGAACTGCAAAACAAACCTACAAGCAAGAAGTCAAGGGCAGATAAAAACATTGAGAAATTCCGGTTAACTAAAAAATACAAATAATGGAAAACAGATACTACAAAGGCAATCCAATAAACAACAAAGCAATCACCAAAGACTGCGAGGATATATTCTGCAAAACGTACATGGATAAGTTGCGATTTGCGTGTGCAATCAATAACGTAGAAACAAACCATATCCACTTGGTAAGGATAGCAAACAAACAATCAGTAATTATTTTAAACTAAAAAACTAATAACAATGGAAACAAATCACGACAACTACTACTACGAGAAGAAATCAAAGAAGATGTTTGACTTTGTACAGTTCTTTAAGGTAATCGGTGGTGTATCAGCACTAATCCTAATCGCATCCTTCATCTACCAAATATTCGATAAATGATGGAAATATCTAAATTATCATACATTGAACTTCTTAGCTTAAAGAGAAAAGTAGATGCCGAATTGCTCTTTAAAAAAGAATCCAGTGCAGGGTTGAAAGACATTCTTAATATATACGCAATAGGTATGATTGAGTTTGTTAACTCTGAAATAGGAATAGATGTAACACAAAAGAACAGAAAGAATGTGTACACATTTTCACGCTTTGTGATAATGAAGCATTTGCACGAAAAAGGAATGCTTTTAAGTGACATAGGAAGGGTGCTAAACTTAGACCATACATCTGTAATACACGGCATAAACACGTACAATCAATTACTATCAACAGAATTTGAAAGATTCATGACCGTAGCAGGTAAAATAAACAACCTAATAAACAATTTCAATGACAAAGAAAAGGCAAAAGCTGATACAAGAAACATTCAGGTTAAACGCGGTGAAGTTGCATAACTCGACAGGGTTGGAATTTCGTGAATGCATTAAGCACATGGCTGAAAAGGAAGTTGACAGGGCAACAGAAATAACCTTAGATACATTTTATAGCGAGTTGTAAGATATTATAAGCAAGACAAACAGAAAGTTGAATCTAACACAAGGCGGTATATTATAAATCAACAAAACGAACCGGAAATTAAACTTAGTACAGTAATGCCAAAAGACACATTCATAGTATATACAGGATTTGCAAATATCTGTTTTACAAACTTAGAAGAAGCTGAAAGGTTTAAATCAGAAAAAAAATTAGATACAATAATTTATAAACATGGTGAATTAAATCCAAACATAATTGAGATAAAAAGAACCAAATGTAGTTACGGAGAATCAGTAGATAATATGGCAACAGAACAGTACGCATATGGCAAAAGATATTCAAGTACAGGATTTTCATACGGAAGAAATGTAAACTAACAATATGGCAAACAGAAATGAATACGACTTACTAATTGACATGAGCAAGGAATTAGGCAAACAGCAGATATTGACAATGGTTTTGGTAGACCTATCGGCACTTAGCTACACGGAAAAGTACAAACAGTATGAGAAGTTATTAGAAGAATCAAATACTAAATACGATAAATTAAAAACAGAATACAATAACACAATAAACAATCAATAAAATGGCATTACAACTTAAAAAGGCAACCAGAAAACAGGTAAAACTCAGATTGAACTTATCCGCACCATCAGGCGCAGGAAAGACATATTCAGCACTCCGCATGGCATACGGTATTGTCGGAAATTGGGATAAGATTGCAGTAATTGATACGGAGAACGGTAGCGCGTCTTTGTATTCACATTTGGGTGGTTTCCTTACCATAGACCTTACACCGCCATTCTCGCCGGAAAGATACATTGAAGCAATCAAGGCGTGTGAAGCCGGTGGTATTGAATGTTGTATCATTGACAGCAGTTCCCACGAGTGGAATGGTGCAGGTGGTTGTATTGAAATGAATGAAATATTAGCACAAACCAAATATAAATCTAACACCTGGTCGGCTTGGAATGAAACCACACCGAAGCACGACAGATTTGTAAATACTGTACTGCAATCACCGATGCATATTATTACTTGCACACGATCCAAAACAGAAACCATACAAGAAGGTGGCAGAGTAAAGAAAGTTGGAATGAAAGACATTCAGCGTGAAGGATGGGAATACGAATTAACGGTATCCTTAAACCTTGACCGTGACTCGCATCTTGCTACACC
>DAOORG010000408.1:0-2240 GCA_035389165.1 Chitinophagales bacterium | reverse complement strand
ATCTTACCACTTAATACTTTTTTATGCACGAGACAATACAAGAACTATTGGCTGACTTAGGTATTCAGCCTGAATATACCAATGCCACTTTGCAAAATTTAGGCAATGCCGATTCCAAATATTTGCGCGATTTAAAGCTGAACGTAAAAGCAGTTTTAACATCAGAACATTTATCTGCAAAAGAAACAAATTTGCTGGCTTTGGCGGTATCCACTAACAACAATAAAGAAATTTTGTCGAATGCATTTGCGGCTAAAGCAAAAGAAAACGGCGCCACAGATGCTGAAATTGCAGATGCGCAAGCTTGTGCTTCTTTACTTGCTGCAAACAATGTATTCTACCGTTTCAGACATTATGTAGAGAAAGATGCGTACAACAATGCACCTGCACGTTTGCGTATGAACATTATGATGAATCCTGTTTTGGGAAAAGAATTTTTTGAGCTGGTAAGTTTAGCGGTAAGTGCCGTAAACGGCTGCGAAATGTGTGTAAAAAGCCACGAACAATCCGTGTTACATGCAGGCAGCTCAGAATTGCGGATTTGGGATGCCATCCGTCTTGCGAGCATCATCACAAGCTTAGGAAAAATAGTATACTAGATAAACATAAGTCCGGAAACTAAAAACAAAGCCGTTCTCTCTGAGGACGGCTTTTTATTTTGTATAGTTTTTTCTAATTTGCAGATACAAACCACACAACTATGTACAAATGGCACCAATATAATCTGAATGTACTTTGCAGTAAATGTAATCATTCGATACCGTTTCAGTCATTTGATGGAAATCCGGTGTGCGAAGAATGCGGTACGATTTCCGATAAAACATGGACGGAAGCTGTGGTGTTTTCCAATATAAAAAAAGTAAGGCAATACGACAATGGCAGCACGCAACTTGGCGGATTTATGAACCTGCAAATGCAATACGATTTAACACCAGCTATCAGTTGCTTTCATTGTCATCATACACTCGAAATTCCAAAACAAACAGACCTTACTGCGATTGACTGTGCCAATTGCAACCATGAAATTACTTTCACTACTATACAGGAACCCGAATTAAAAAATCTGTTTTTTTATTTTCACAAAAACGAGAAAACAAATCCGCATGGAAATATTATTGCGGTGCGGTGCGCTTCCTGTGGTGCGCCATTGCAAGCCGATAATACTAAACACGAATACACCTGCAATTTCTGCAGCACGCTAAACATTATTCCACCGGCATTGCGCGCTAAAAAAGTATTAGATGATGTTTTTGTTGGGTGGAATGGAAAGATGTAATTTTGCAAACCATAAAAATTAAGGTGAATGGTAATTGTATTATACATACTTATATATTTTTATGTATTATAATCAATAAAAATGGAAGAAGAAAAATATATTACATTTAAGAAATTTAATGACAAAGAATCTGCAATTGAATTATCAAATTTATTATCAAATAATGGAATTGAAAATAAACTTGAAGATTTAAACGGCTTTTTTGATCCTTCTTTTGCTATTAATGAAATTAATAATGATTTTAGAATCAAAATAATTGGTAATGATTTTGTTAGGGCAAATAAAATATTGCAAGATGTTTCTGAAGAGAGTATTCCTTTGATCAATGATGATTATTACTTGTATACTTTTACAGACGAAGAATTAATTGAAGTAATTTACAAACATGATGAATGGAACCATCTAGATTTCACTTTAGCTAAAAAATTACTAAAAGAACGAGGTAAAGAAATAAATGAAGTTGAAATCGAAAAATTAAGAACCCTAAGATTAAATGAATTAGCTCAGCCCGAAGCTAAACAAACTATGGGCATTTTATTTGGATATATTTTTGCATTTCTTGGTGGTATTATTGGAATTTTTATTGGCAGATTTATTGCTACTCATAAAAAAACTTTACCAAATGGAGAAAAAGTATTTGCTTATTGTGCTACTGACAGAAACCATGGAAATAGAATCGTGTTAATAGGAATTATTTTTATAATCTTTTGGCTCACTGTTCGCTTTTTGAACTTCAATTAGGGTATAAATAGGCTTTAAAACCACCTATATCTAAGATACTCAAATAAAATAATTTGTTTTAATTTGTTGATGTATCGTTTTTCTTTTGCCTTCATATAAATACATCGCCAAAGTTCCAATACTTACCTCAACAATACAATTGAACCCATAATTGCTTTCTTTCCTGTTTTCGGATCTTTCATTCCTTCCCAGGCTTTGCCATCGGTGAAGATGGCGCGTATCT
>DAOORG010000407.1:0-2256 GCA_035389165.1 Chitinophagales bacterium | reverse complement strand
ATAAAATACTTCTCAATTGCCGTATCATACAAATCTTTGTATTCGCTTATGCTACCGAAGTTTTCTCCGTCGATGATTATATCTTTTCCTGTTACTTTTCCTAAATAACGATTAGGAATTTTATGTGCAATTAAGAAATTGTCAAAGCTGTTTTTCGATTCTGCATCAATAGAAACAACCACTCGACTTTGTCCTTCACCAAATAAACAAGCATCTTTTCTTATAGAGGAACAAGTGCTGATATCAAAACCAACATTGCGTGACATGGCACTTTCTAAAACGGCAATAAACAAGCCACCTTCACTTAAATCGTGCGCAGATTTAATCAACTTATTTGAAATTAAATTTGCAACGGCATCCTGAATGTTGGCTTCTTCTGCCAATTCAAAATGCGGAGCAGGAGATAGGTCTATCTTGTGTTCATGCACTAAATATTCTGAACTGGCAATATCATTCGTGCAAGTTCCAATCAGGTAAATTAAATCGCTTTCCTTTTTAAAATCCAGCGTCATAACATTGGCTACATCTTCAATGATACCTAACATTCCAATCGTTGGCGTCGGGTTCACCGCTCTGTTCGGCGACTGATTATAAAACGAAACGTTACCACCAGTCACCGGTGTTTCAAATTGAATACAGGCATCACCCATACCTTGTAAAGCATGTACGAAGTTCCAATAAACTTCTTCATCATAAGGATTTCCGAAATTTAAGCAATTGGTAATGGCAACAGGCTTTGCACCGGTACAAACAATATTTCGTGCAGCTTCCGAAACGGCAATAGCGCCGCCTTTATATGCATCTGCATGCACATATCGAGAGTTGCAATCAACCGTCATCACCAAGCCTTTGGTAGAATCTTTTAAACGAATCACAGCAGCATCACTCGGACGATTGGTAGAAGCATTATTGATACCAACCATAGAATCGTATTGTTTATAGATAAACCGCTTGGATGCAATGTTTGGATTTTGAACTAAATGCTTTGCAACTTCTATATAGCTTTTTGGAAATGGTATTTTATCAATATCAAATTCATCACGTTTAGCATGATAAGAAGGTTGTTTGTAAGGTCTGTCATATACAGGTGCGCCACCGCCTAATACCAAAGTATCTGCAGGCACTTCAGCTACCAATTCATCATGCATATAATATTGTACCAGATTGCCTTCAGTCACTTCTCCAATAATTGCGCAATGTAGATCCCATTTTTCAAAAACAGTTTCCACCAATGCTTCTTTTCCTTTTTCTACCACAATCAGCATGCGTTCTTGCGATTCTGACAAGAGAATTTCAAACGGCTGCATATTGCGTTGACGAGTCGGAACTTTGTCTAACCAGATTTTCATACCATGTTGTCCTTTAGCAGACATTTCATTGGTAGAGCAGGTGATTCCGGCAGCACCCATATCTTGCATGCCAACCACAGCACCTGTTTTTATAACTTCTAAAGTGGCTTCTAATAATAATTTTTCTGTAAACGGATCACCAACCTGAACGGATGGAATTTTGTCTTCAGCATCTTCGCCTAAATCTTCAGAGGCAAAGGTGGCACCATGTATACCATCTTTTCCGGTTGAGGCACCAACAATATAAATAGGATTACCTGCTCCTTCAGAAGTGGCGGAAATAGTTTCACCTACACGAACGATTCCAACACTCATGGCATTCACTAACGGATTCACCTGATAGCAATCATCAAAATATACTTCACCGGCAACTGTTGGCACACCAAAGCAATTGCCATAGTGTGAAATTCCTTTCACAACACCTTTTAAAAGGTGCTGTGTTTTTTTATTATCGAGTTCTCCGAAACGTAAAGAATTTAAAGAAGCGACAGGACGTGCACCCATGGTGAAAATATCACGGGAAATACCGCCAACGCCGGTGGCAGCGCCCTGAAAAGGTTCTACCGCACTCGGATGGTTATGCGATTCAATCTTGAAGGCACATGCCCAACCATCGCCGATATCAACCAATCCGGCATTTTCTTCACCTGCTTCCACTAATAAGGCTTTTCCTTTTCTAGGTAGTTTTTTCAGATATTTAATGGAATTTTTATAGCTGCAATGTTCGCTCCACATTACAGAATAAATACTTAATTCAGTAAAAGTTGGGATTCTGCCAAGGATATCTTGTATTTTCTGATATTCTTCCGGCAATAATCCAAGTGACTTTGCCGTTTCTTCTGTTACAATGGGTTGATGTATGTGAGTTGACATAGATTAAATAATTCTGTTCAAAATTAGTTAATTC
>DAOORG010000406.1:0-2272 GCA_035389165.1 Chitinophagales bacterium | reverse complement strand
TGTGAAAGCTATTTGCTTATAAAAGAATAACCGTACATGTTTAAGAAACTATCCGAATTTACAGAAAGTGTTTTTTTGCAGAAAGAAACCAATACCATCCGAATTGCCAACTGGCAAACTTTATTCGGTAGTGTGTTGCTGTTAGCCTGCGGTATAAAACTATATTATGGAATTCAACACAGCATGGATGTTCAGTTTGCAGATGAAGCCGCTTATATTCGGTTCGGGTTAGATTTATTTGAAACCATGAACCGAAACTGGGGACCCATGTATGCGCTTTGGTATAAATGTCTTTCGTTTATAACCACAGATACCATTCAACTCTACTATTTAAACTTCATCATTACCTCAGTTTTGATTGGTGTATTGCTTTATATTTTCTTACTACGTATTTCCATAAAACCGACGTTTGCATTATTCATTGCCTTTTGCGTGTTGGTTAGTGATCTTAATGTTTCTGTTTGGCCGCGCATCTCACATTTTTGTATTGTGTTTTGTTTAGTTGCACTGATTGCCATTTCCTATATCCGAAATAATATTTACAAATGTCTGGTTTTTACCATTGTTTGTTTAATTAATGCGTATGCGCGACCTGAATTTTATCTTTCCTTTGTGTTGATGGTGATGGTTACATTGGTAAGTATCTATTACAACAAAGCATTTTTGACAAGAAACGATATCTACATCTTTGCCGGTACTTTGTTGCTTATTGGAATCTTACATTTTATTTTTCGTTTTCCATCTAACGATTTCTTTGGTTACAATCGCGGTGTGGCTGCCTTTTATCAGCATTATGCCTGGAATTATAAAATGAGAACCAATGGCACATTTGACGCGTGGCTCTATTGGGAAGATTTGGCAAAGCAACAATTTGGTGACTGCAACTCGATGTGGTGCGTTCTAAAAACACAACCCGGAATTTTCATCAGCAATACCTTGTTCAACGTAAGAACTTATTTGCTGCAGCTATTAAAAATCTTCAGTTATATTTTTCCTATTGGAATTTTTCATGGTAAAAAAATGCAGCTGCTGCTCACCGGATTATCCTTGCTTACCTTTATTATTTTACTTCTTAGAAAACCATCCAGACAGTATTTTCTGCAACAACTTTCTTCAAAGAAATTCTATTTGATCATCTTGTTTTGTTTCATTACACCAACGTTGCTGTCATGTGTGGTCGTTTTTCCAAGAGATCATTATTTGTATTTGCAAATGATATTTGTCTTGTTGATTTTAATCAGTGCCTTTGGTTATATTTTTGAATACCTTTCGTTGAGGCCAGTTTTCTTTATTGTTTTCGGCATCCTTTTATTTCTTGCCACACCGAATGTAAAAAGTTATTCGTTTATGAAATTTAGTACGGATACACATGCCATGTGCAATAAAAAGCTAATAAAACATCTCGACCAAAAATATGCAGACGCGCCTCATACACTATTTACGAATATGCCGTTTGTACGTGGTTTGTTGCCTACTAACTTCAAAGAAATAAATACCATTTTTGACAAGAAAAAAAACAGACCGTATACACATTATATTGATTCCGCAAAAATTGATATTGTCATTATCACACCATCCACGCTCAGAGATCCGCACTTAACGTCAGATTCAACCTGGTTGGATTTTATGAAGCAGCCGGAAAAATATGACTTTAAAAAAGAAGTTTTCTGTGATTGTGATCTATATTTACTGGTTAAAGAAGTTCCAGAAAAGAACTGATTACTTTCGGTTTATCATCTGCTAAATTTATTACAGAAGAAACCGCCACACCGTGAATACCTGTATTCATTAATGGTTGCACGTCTTCTAATTGAATTCCACCAATCGCAATGATTGGTATTGAAGAATTGTTGGATTGTTGAATTATTGAATATCCTTCTAATCCTAAAATGGGATTTAGCTTTTCTTTTGTTTTGGTAAATTTGTATGGACCAAGTCCGATATAATTGACACCATTTTTTTGATGCGCTAAAATATCTTCCAGTGTACTTGCAGTTGCACCGATAATCTTTGATTCGCCAACTATCTTTCTTGCAGCTAAAACAGACACATCGTTTTTTCCTACATGCACACCATCTGCATCCACTGCTTTTGCTATTTCTGCATGATCATTGATGATTAAGGTAGTTTGAAAATGATTGCAAATTTGTTTTACGTCTTTAGCAATCTGTAACCAATCTTCAAAGGGTTTATTTTTAACGCGCAATTGAATCCAACGAATCCCATTTTTACAAGCTATTTCTGCTAATTCCTGATGTGAAATATCGGGTAA
>DAOORG010000405.1:0-2279 GCA_035389165.1 Chitinophagales bacterium | reverse complement strand
CTGCCACAAGATATAGATGCAGCACCAGTGGTTTCCAAAGCGGATGCTAACTCAGATGCTATTATTTCAATGACAGTTCAAAGCGAAAGTAAGAATGTATTAGAATTGACAGATTACGCGGTGAACGTGCTGCAGCAACGTTTGCAAACAATCCCAGGTGTCAGTACCATTCAGATTTGGGGACAGAAAAATTATGCCATGCGTTTGTGGTTTGATCCGCAGAAGTTGGCGGCTTATCAGCTAACTGCCATTGATGTGCAAAATGCGTTGAACAGAACAAATGTGGAATTGCCTTCAGGAAAAATTTCCGGTACCAGCACAGAATTAACTGTCAACACTCTTGGAAGAATAAACACGGAAGAAGAGTTTAATAATATCATTATAAAAGATGTAAATGGACAAACGGTTCGTTTAAAAGATGTAGGTTATGCTGTTTTAGGAACAGAAAATTTTGAAACCAGCTTACGGGAAAGTGCGGTAGGTATGGTGGCATTGGCATTGGTGCCTCAGCCGGGAGCCAACTATGTGGAAATTTCGGATGAATTTTATAAAAGACTGGAAGAAATTAAAAAAGAAGTTCCCAAAGACGTCAAGCTGAATATTGCATTAGATAATACAGTTTTTGTTAAGAATTCCATTTTGGAAGTAAAGGAAACCTTGTTTATTTCTATCGTACTCGTGGTTTTAATTATTTACCTGTTTTTCAGAGATTGGATAATTGCATTGCGTCCGTTAATAGATATTCCGGTTTCCTTGATTGGTGCATTTTTTATCATGTATCTGTTCGGATTTACCATTAACGTATTGACCTTGCTGGCAATCGTATTAGCAACCGGATTAGTGGTAGATGATGGAATTGTGGTTACGGAAAATATCTTTAAAAAACTGGAATCCGGAATGCCGAAAATGCAGGCAGCACGTGAAGGTTCTGAAGAAATTTTCTTTGCCGTTATGTCAACTTCCATCACATTAGCGATAGTGTTTTTACCTATTGTTTTTATGCAAGGTTTTGTCGGAAGCTTGTTTAAAGAATTTGGAATTGTAGTGGCTGGTGCGGTTTTAATTTCAGCATTTGTGTCACTTACATTAACACCAGTGTTGAATGTTTATTTAGGAAGAAAAGTACATAAGAATTCCTGGTTTTATGAAAAATCAGAACCATTCTTTAAAGGGTTAGATGATGGTTATAAAGACATGTTAGGTTCATTTATGAAAGTTCGAGCTGTTTCTTTTTTAATTATCGGTTTATGTTTCGTGTTGATTTATTTCATAGGAAAAAGTCTGCAATCTGAATTAGCACCGATGGAAGACAGAGGCGCATTTCGTGTATCGATGACAGCACCGGAAGGAACATCTTATACCGCGATGCAAAGTTATGTAGATAAAGTAACACAATTTGTGATGGATTCCGTTCCTGAACAGCGTATTGCGTTAAGTGTTACTTCACCTGGTTTTATTGGCTCAGGCGCTGCAAACACTGCATTCATGCGTATTCGTTTAAAAGAGAAAAAAGACAGAACTAAATCTCAGGATGAAATAGCACAGTATCTCGGTAAAAATTTCTCCAAGTTTAATTTAGGAAAAGCATTTGTAATTCAGGAACAAACAATATCGGTAGGTTCCGGACGTTTTGGAATGCCGGTGCAATTTGTAATTCAAAATTTTAATTTTGAAAAACTGCAAACAGCTATTCCTAAATTTATGGATGAAGTTGCCAAAAGTCCCGTTTTTGTTGGATTTGATGTCAACTTGAAATTCAATAAACCTGAAGTAGAAATAATTATTGACAAGGAAAAAGCAACAGCTTCCGGTGTTTCGGTTTTAGATATTGCACAAACATTACAATTTTCTATGAGCGGAAGACGGTTCGGATATTTTTTAAAGGATGGAAAACAATATCAGATTATTGGCCAGAATTCATACAACGAAAGAAACAAACCGGAAGATTTAAAACAAATTTATGTTCGTAGTAATTCCGGAAAATTAATTTCACTGGATAATTTAATTACCATAGAAGAATTGGCAAAACCACCACAGCGTTATCATTTTGATCGTTACAAATCTGCAACCGTTTCATCAGGATTGGCTCCAGGAAAAACAGTAGGTGATGGCATTAAAGAAATGGAACGCATTGCAAAAGAAGTTTTAGACGAATCATTTACAACTTCCTTGTCCGGTTCTTCCAGAGACTTTGCAGAAAGTTCTTCCAACACAATGTTTGCTTTAATACTGGCGTTAGTTTTGATTTATCTGGTATTAGCAGCACAATTTGAAAGTTT
>DAOORG010000404.1:1176-2291 GCA_035389165.1 Chitinophagales bacterium | reverse complement strand
AACGAGCCAATTGCCGTCATAGGAACAGGCGTTCGTCTCGCAGGCAATATTACATCTACTAAAAAATTATGGAACTTATTAGAAGCTCAAAAATCTGTCATTACAAAAATTCCAAAAGACAGATTTGATGTAGATGAAATTTACAGCGCAGATACTTCAATTCCCGGAAAAACAGTTTCAAAATTCGGTGCATTTTTACAAAATGACGTGCGTGCTTTCGATGCAGATTTTTTTGGTATTTCACCACGCGAAGCAAAATCCATCGATCCGTTACAACGCATGATTTTGGAAGTCGTATATGAAGCATTGGAAAACGCAGGCATCGCATCGGATACATTAAAAGGAACAAACACAGGTGTTTTCATCGCACTTGGAAATTCCGATTATATACAGGCACGTTTTCGCAGCGGAAATCTGGAAACTGTAGATGTATATGACACTACAGGTATTCCGTTTGGAACAGCATGCGGCAGAGTTTCTTACATGTATGATTTAAAAGGAACAAGTTATGCACTCGATGCAGCTTGTGCTTCTTCGTTATTAGCAGTGCATTTGGCAAATGAAGAGTTGAATAAAAAAGTGATTGACGTAGCAATCGTTGCATCCGCAAATTTATTATTGACACCTGAACCTTTTGTGGGTTTATCTAAATTAGGTTCGCTTTCACCAAACGATGCATGCAAAGCATTTGCGAATGATGCAGAAGGTTATGTGCGTGGTGAAGGTTGCGGTGTGGTGGTTTTGAAACGTCAAAGTGATGCGGAAAAAGACAACGATTCTATTGCTGTCATCATCAAAGGTTCTGCCGTAAAACACAACGGACGCAGCAACGGTTTTACAGCACCAAATCCTGAGATTCAAATTGAAACGATAAAAGAAGCACTCAAAAATGCCAATCTTACTATAGATGATATTGATTATGTGGAAGCACACGGAATCGGCAATCGTTTTACGGATGCTTTAGAAATACAAGCCATTCATGAAGGTTACAAAGGAAGAACAAAGCCTGTTTATGTTGGCTCGGTGAAAGCAAATATTGGACATTTGGAAGCTGGTACAGGAATGCCGATGTTGTTTAAAGTGATAGAAATTTTAAAACACAAAAAAATTCCTGC
>DAOORG010000404.1:0-1076 GCA_035389165.1 Chitinophagales bacterium | reverse complement strand
CAAAAATACCTGAACGAAAACGACTGGCAGGAAAACACCTTGACGGAAATTTGCTACACACTACAAAAAGCCAGAAACCATTTTGATTATAGCTTATCTATTATAGCTAACGACAAACAAGCAATTATTGATGGTTTGAATGATTTTGTACAAGATTTAAAATCAGATAAATATGTGGTTTCCAATCCTGAATTAAACAGAAATAAGGAAATTGCTTTTTTATTTACAGGACAAGGTGCGCAGTATTTTGGCATGTGCAAAAACTATTATGAAACATTTGATGTGTTTAAAATTGCCATCGATGAATGTGATGAAGTTATAAAATCCAATCTCGATCATTCTATCAAAGATATTTTATGGAGTGAAACCATTGATAGAAACCTAATCCATCAAACAAAATATACACAACCGGCTTTGTTTGTGGTGGAATATGCTATGTCAAAATTATGGATGAGTGTTGGTGTGCAACCAACTGCATTAATCGGTCACAGCATTGGTGAATTAGTTGCCCTAACGGTAGCAAATGCTATCGAATTGCAAGATGCATTAAAGTTAGTGATTGCACGTGCTGCACTAATGAATTCATTGCCACTGAATGAAGGCAGCATGGCTTCTGTTTTCTGTAATGAAGAAAATTTAAAACCTTTATTGAAAGATTCGAATGTAGATTTAGCCGCAGTAAATTCTATAAAAAATTGTACTATTTCCGGAAAGAAAGATGATGTAGTTGCATTTGTAGAAAAGTTACAGGAACATAAAATAAAAGCAATTGCCTTAAATGTGTCGCATGCCTTTCACTCACGGTTGATGGAACCAATCTTGGATAAATTTTCCTTGTTTGCAAAACAGTTTTCATTCAAACAACCAGCTATTCCTGTTATTTCTAATCTTACCGGAAAAGAAATATCAAAACAAGAATTGAATGCAGATTATTTTGCAAATCATATTCGAAATGCGGTGCAGTTTTCAAATGGCATTGAATATTTGCAACAAAAAGATATCGAACTATATTTAGAAGTTGGACCGAATCCTGTTTTGGTAAGTCTGGCAAAACAAACTAACACGAATACAAATGC
>DAOORG010000403.1:0-2294 GCA_035389165.1 Chitinophagales bacterium | reverse complement strand
AAAATCTTTACACTCGCTTTTTCCATTTTAATGGTCAGTCAATTATTTGCTGCCGCAGAATTTTTTGTAAAAATCAATTCAAATGGAAATTACACCGTTAGTCTGAATAATCAGATAATCACCTCACCTTCCAATACGTTTCGCTTTTTTGATTTGTATGCAGGCAACTACAATTTAAGAGTGGTAGAAAACGGATTCAACGGCAGAACTGTTTTTGACAAGCCGGTTACTATTACTAATGGATACAGAATAGTTGCAGAACTTGACAGATTTTTCAGCTTAAGGATAATTGAAAAAATACCTTTCATACAAAGCAGTTGGTATGTAGATCATTTACAGAATTACCAGATTAATCAACCAGGCTGTGGGAACCAAATACCAAACGGACCTAAGCCAACTTGCGGACCTACTTGTAACCATCCTTACGGGAACCATGGTTGGAATAATGGCTTTCCAAATACCAATTTTCCGAATGGCTATCCTAACAATTTTCCGAACAACTTTCCGAATAATTATCCAAATAACTTTCCGAATAACTATCCTAACAATTATCCAAATAACTATCCATATGGCGGCGGAAACTTTGGCTACGGAAACATCATGGATGATGCCAGTTTGCAAACACTAATTCAAACTATGAAGAATATTACTTTTGAAGATAAAATGCTGGAAGTGGCCAGAACGGCGTTAAAAAACTCACAGGTAAAAACAAGCCAGGTACATCAGTTATTACAGCAGTTTACCTTTGAACAAAACAAACTGGAAATGGCAAAATATGCATACGACAGAACCATCGATAAAAATAATTACTATACACTGTACAATGATTTCACGTTTAATAATTACAGCAGCCAGTTAGATAAATACATTAACTCTAAATAGGAAATAAGTTGCAAGAAGTCTTAAAGTCGACCTGCCAATTCTATGTACTATAAGGTTTATTAACACTTCAACTAAAATAACAACGATACAAGTACGTTTAAAGTACCGATTCTTCTGAGTCGGTATTTTTATTTTTAACTCATTTAAACTTTTAACTAATTTTGCAGTCTAAGTAAAAACTACGCGCATGAAGAATTATTTACTTTCATTCTTTATTCTTTTTATATTGAATGCGCCTGCGCAATCGTTATACTTTCCACCGAAAACAGGCAACACCTGGGACACCATTTCACCATCAAGATTGGGCTGGTGTCCTCAACGCATAGATTCTTTATACAATTATTTAGACAACACCAACACAAAAGGATTCCTAATTTTAAAAGACGGGAAAATAGTACTGGAAAAATATTTCGGAACCTTTACGCAAGATTCTATTCATTACTGGGCAAGTGCCGGAAAATCGCTAACCGCAACAATGATTGGAATTGCACAACAAAAAGGTTTATTAAACATCAATGATTCTGTTTCGAAATATTTAGGTGTTGGTTGGACGAGCGCTGGTCAAAAAGAAAAATTTATTACCATAAAAAGTTTATTATCTATGACCAGTGGCCTGGATGATGAACCTGCATTTCCATGTGATAATTTGAGCCAGGAAGCATCGTGCCTGCAATACAAAGCAGATGTCGGCACACGCTGGTCGTATCATACAGGTGCATACAGAAAACTGGAAGATGTGGTGACTGCGGTCAGCGGACAAGGTTACACTGCTGCTACCAATTCATATATCGGAACTAAAATCGGCATGAGTGGTATTTGGCTGAACAGTGTTTTTTTCAGCAAAGCACGAGACATGGCACGTTTTGGTTTACTCACTTTAAATAAAGGAATCTGGCAAAGCGATACCGTTTTAAAAGATACTTCCTATTATCGTGCAATGACCAACACCTCACAGAATATAAACAAATCTTACGGCTATTTATGGTGGCTAAATGGTAAACCATCTTTTATGCTACCACAATCACAACTAGTAATTCCATTTAAATTTATACCAAGTGCACCAGACGATATGTTTTGCGCCATGGGAAAAAACGACCAGCGAATATATGTGGTGCCTAGTCAAAATATAGTGGTAGTTCGCGTGGGCGAATCTGCTTATAATTCTTTGGCATGGTCGCCTTACGACACAATTCTCTGGAGTTATATTAGCAAGTTAAGTGATGGCTGCACGCTGACATCTGTTATACAAAAGAAAGTAGTGAATGATATAAAAATTTTTCCAAATCCGGCAAATAGTTTTGTTTCGTTTAATGGCTTTTCAGGTAATGGAATTATTCGTTACAGCATCGTCAATTTATATGGACAAACTATGGTAGAAAATGATACGTTTAATCATTCTATTGATGTGAGTG
>DAOORG010000402.1:0-2307 GCA_035389165.1 Chitinophagales bacterium | reverse complement strand
GCGTACGATTTGTCCTTAAAGAACTTTTCAATCAGATGCCTGTCGTCGATATCATCAGGATGAAAATCACGTTTAAAATAACTTAGTAAATGCTTGGATAAGTTTTTGCCAATCTCACCAAAAATGACTGTTTTGAATAATAAAAAAGTTTCAATCGGCATTTTTATAATGCTTTTATCTTTGTCCTGAGAGATGAAATAAATTTGTCCGATACCCAGATAGCCCCACAATAAAATGGTTGCCATTCCCATGCCGGAAACTCTCAAAATATAACTGTCATCTACTTCTTTCAGCACATCAAAACAAACCGCTTTGTGTTCAATTTCTTCCGATGCATGCCAATGCAGTAATTCCAGCATTTGCGGCGCAATATTTTTATTGGTGGCCATCGGCTCATAAAATAAAGCATTGGCCATAATTGCCGTGTAATGTTCTAAAGCAGTGGTTACGGATAAAGCAAACTTGTCGCCTAAGTTGGGTTGTAGTTTATTTAGTAAGTTTTTACTTACATTTTCATAACTGTATTTTCCTGAGAATGCAGTGTTTTTTAAAAAATTGGCAAACCAATCAGGTTTCAACCCCTGTTCTTCCATCACTTCCCAGAAACGCTGATGCTCGCGTGCGTGGACACCTTCCTGTCCGCAAAAACTGTTTATTTCTTTTTTGAGATTTTCATTTTTGACATCTTTTGCAAATCTGCGCACACTGCGCACAAAAAATTTCTCGCCTTCCGGAAATACTATATGCATGCTATTCACAAAATTGGTGGCAATAGAACTGCCGAGTATCCAGTGCTTTGGCACTTTATCGAAATTGAAATGCACATTGCGAACTTTTAATTTAGGAGGTGCAGCGACCATAGTTGTATTTTTTAGTTGGTTAAATTTAACGGCAATCTCTTCCAACTTTCCTTTGCATAAGATAATTAGGTGCATCATTTGAAGAACTTATCTTAGGTATATTTTAGCGTTATTTCGTTATAATTGAATTTCTGTGAATATTTTATGTGTTATGTATTTTCTTTATAAATCATTAATGGTTTTTTGTATTTTTAGATATGCATCTAATGAAAATTAAGATATTGGTATTGTTTTGCTTGTTTTCTTCGGCAACATTTGCACAAAACATTACGCACGGACCTATGATTGGTGGCATTACCGCAAACGATGCACGTATCTATATCAGAACGAATGTGGCGACCGATTTTGTGCTGGAATACAGTACAGACTCTTTGTTTACCACTTTTCAATCAATCAGCACTGCTACAGATGCTGCACTGGACAATACGAAGATTGTGAATCTCACTTCATTGATTCCTTCTTCTGCGTATTATTTTCGTTACCGTATCAACGGTGTTGTACAAAGTACAAAAGGTCAATTTAAAACCTTTCCGACAGTTGGCGCAGCAGAACATTTGGTGTTTGTAACAGGTTCCTGTCAGGAAACGGAAAACATGAAAGTGTTTGATGTGATGCCGACACATAAACCTGATTTGTTTATTCACACCGGCGATTTCACCTATCCGGCGTATCAGATTCCAAGTATACTTGGCTATCCGCAGGAATGGAGTGCCATTGAATTGGCCTGGCGCAGACGAAACTCTGAACCGATATGCGAAGATATGCTGAAGAAAATTCCGATTGCGTATATGCCGGATGACGATGATACCTGGGGCAATTCAAAATATTTTAAAGGCGGCGGCGCACAGGTAAGATACGAAAACGGAAAGCTGATTAATTATTTCGATTTGATTCCGCGCACGCAACAAATGCGCACCAATTGTTTGAGTGGTTATAAGAAATTTTTTCCTGGCTATCCATTGGTCAATGATACCGACGGTTACTATCATGCATTTAAAGTGGGCAATTGCGAATTTTTTATGATAGACGTTCGCAGCTGCAATACAGGTGGCTGGAACAATCTCAAATATAACGCAGGACCGAATTTATGGACCTTTAATGGAAACAGTCCGACGCAATCTATGTTGAATCAACCGCAGTTGGACTGGCTGTTGAATGGGTTGAGAAATTCTACCGCAACGTGGAAATTTATTGTTTCCGGTGTGCCTTTTAACCGGAACATACAGCCATTGGTAGAACTGCCTTTGTTGATACAAGGCATGCAGTTTAATATTGCAGGTTATCCGGGAACGGGTTTCCGTTTGTCTTATAGTTTTTCGGATTACTTTGGTGCGTATGCCTACGAGCGCGAAAAAATTCTGAATTATATTAAGAGCAACAACATTAAAAACGTGATGGTGATTAGTGGTGATACACATGGTTGTGCCATTGACGACGGAACGAATGC
>DAOORG010000401.1:0-2336 GCA_035389165.1 Chitinophagales bacterium | reverse complement strand
ATCAGCTGCCGCGAAAACTGCTGCACCGTAATGAATGGAAACGTGAATTTATCCAGCACCGGTCGGTAATCTACATGAATAATCTCGTATTTGTGGTTGTTGATAAATGGAATCAGTTCATTAAAACAGAATGTATCTTCTCCAAATCCGGGTAATAAAAATAAGCGTTTCTTCATCTCGTGAAAATAAAAATCTTTCTTGATTTTTTCCTGATAATTTTCGCTAACAACTTATCACCAATAACTTATACCTTTTTTGTATTTTTGTGCCATGGCTGCACTCAGATTACCCGCCGAATGGGAACCACAAGATATTATCCAAATTGCATTTCCAAGCAGACAGTCTGATTGGATTGATTACTGGGAAGATGTAATACCTTGTTATATCCATATTATAAAAGTTATTTCATCCTATCAGCCTTTATTAATTGTATGTGACGATGAAACAGAACTAAGGTTTTATCTGTCAGGTATGGATTTGAAGAACATACATATTGTGGAACTTCCGGTGAACGATACCTGGGCGCGAGACCATGGTCCCATCACGGTAGAACACGGAAATGAATTCCTGATTTACGATTTTATGTTTAATGGCTGGGGTTTGAAATTTGCTGCTGACAAAGATAATTTAATTACAAAGGGACTTTGGAATAACGGTGTTTATCATGCTAAAAGCCTGATTATTCCTGATTTGGTGCTGGAAGGCGGCAGCATTGAAAGCGATGGAAAAGGTACCTTGCTTACTACAACAAATTGCTTGTTATCACCTAACAGGAATCCGCATTTAAACAGACAACAAATTGAAGATAAACTAATTGAGCTATTTAACTTAAAGAAAGTGTTGTGGCTGGAAAGCGGTCATCTCTTAGGTGATGATACAGACGCACATATTGATACTGTAGCAAGATTCTGCGACGAAAACACGATAGCCTATGTGCAGTGTACGGATACATCGGAAATTCATTACGCTGACCTGAAGAAGATGGAAGAGGAATTACAACAATTTAAAAATGCGGACAATCAGCCGTATAAATTAATTCCATTGCCAATGGCAGATGCCATCTATGCACCGGATGATAACAGAAGATTGCCGGCAACCTACGCCAATTTTTTAATTTTAAATGAGGTCGTCTTACTGCCAACCTATGAGGTGTCGCAAGATGAACTGGCTGTTACACAATTACAAAAAGCATTTCCGGATAAAAAAGTAATTGGTATTGACTGCAAGGCTTTACTATTGCAGCACGGCTCTTTGCATTGCATTACGATGCAGTATCCAAAAGGAAGTATCAACTTAATCAATGGCCAATAGGCATCAGGCAATAGAAATAAATGGTAAATTAATAAATCCACACACATGAAAGTAGGAATCGTACAACAATCCAATACAACAGATATAGCGGCAAATATTGCAAAGTCCTTAAAAGGTATTGAAGCATGTAAAGCACAAGGTGCTGAACTGGTTATTTTACAAGAATTGCATTGTGGTATTTATTTTTGTCAGGCAGAAGAAACCGAAATGTTTAATCTGGCTGAACCTATTCCTTCTGATACAACACAGATTTTTTCGGATGCTGCAAAAAAAAATGAAGTGGTTCTAGTGACTTCTTTATTTGAAAAGCGCGCTCCCGGTTTGTATCACAATACTTCGGTGGTTTTTGAAAAAGACGGAAGCGTTGCCGGTAAGTACAGAAAAATGCATATTCCGGATGATCCGGCTTATTATGAGAAATTTTATTTCACTCCAGGCGATTTAGGATTTAAACCCATACAAACGTCCGTAGGTAAATTAGGTGTATTGGTTTGCTGGGACCAATGGTATCCGGAAGCAGCGCGTTTAATGGCATTAAGCGGAGCAGAAATTTTAATATATCCAACCGCCATTGGCTGGGAAAGTACAGATAAACAAGAAGAGAAAGACCGACAATTTTCTGCATGGCAAACCGTACAACGCGGACATGCTGTGGCGAACGGATTACCAGTTGTAGCGGTAAACAGGGTAGGACACGAGCCGGATTGGACAGGCGTAACCAATGGCATACAATTTTGGGGACAAAGTTTTGTTGCCGGACCGCAAGGTGAAATTATTTTCTCGGCACCACACGATACGGAACTCAACGCAGTAATTGAAATAGATAAACAACGAACAGAAGATGTGCGCCGAATCTGGCCATTTTTACGCGACAGAAGAATAGATGCCTATCAGGATATTTTGAAAAGATATGTGGATTAGTTTATTTCCATTCCACTTTATCTTTCCACTCAGTATTTCGTTTTCCTTGCGGATTTTCGATAGAATATTTTCCGGAGTAAATAAATCCTACTATCTGGTCTTGT
>DAOORG010000400.1:0-2338 GCA_035389165.1 Chitinophagales bacterium | reverse complement strand
ACTAATTAAATTTATATGTGCGGAATTGTAGGTTATATAGGCAAAAAACAAGCCTTCCCAATTATTATTAACGGTTTAAAAAGACTGGAGTACAGAGGATACGATAGCGCCGGAATTGCATTGTTAAGCAGTTCGGGTGAACTTAATATCTATAAGAAAAAAGGGAAGGTGGTTAATCTGGAAGAAGCTGCTGCCGGAAGTGATATTTCAGGTAATGTTGGTATCGGTCACACACGTTGGGCAACGCATGGCGAAGCGAACGATTTGAATGCGCATCCTCATTTTAATGCTACCGAAGATTTAGCCGTCATCCACAACGGAATCATCGAAAATTATTATTCTCTAAAAACAGAACTGCAAACCCGAGGTTATGTTTTCCGTTCTGAAACAGACACGGAAGTTTTAGTACATCTAATAGAAGAGATTAAAAAAAATGTGGACTGTTCTCTGGAAGAGGCCGTTCGTCTGGCATTAAATGAAGTAATCGGAGCCTATGCAATTGTGGTTATCTCTAAAAATGATCCGGATAAACTCATAACAGCAAAATTAAGCAGTCCTTTAGTGATAGGTTTTGGTGATAATGAAATGTTTGTTGCATCGGATGGCTCACCATTAATAGAACATACCAAAAAAGTATCTTATCTGGAAGATGGACAAATGGCTGTTTTGCATGCAAGTGGCGAAGTGAATGTGAAATCTATTAAAGATAATAAAACACATGTTCCCTACATTGATGAATTACAATTAAAGCTGGAGCAAATTGAGAAAGGTGGTTTTGATCATTTCATGATGAAAGAAATTCACGAACAACCTCAAGCGATTAAAAACAGTATTCGTGGCAGAATTGACAGTCAGCAGTTTTGGGTAAACCTTGGCGGTGTTCGTGAGCATGAAACACGTTTCAAAAATGCCAATAAAATTACGATTGTAGCCTGCGGCACTTCCTGGCATTCAGCGTTGATTGGCGAATACCTGATAGAAGACCTTGCCCGCATCAACGTAGAAGTAGAATATGCCAGTGAGTTTAGGTATCGTAATCCGGTAATCACTGAAAATGATGTGGTGATTGCTATTTCACAATCAGGTGAAACAGCAGATACCAGAGCAGCATTAGAATTAGCCAAATCAAAAGGAGCACTTACTTATGGTATTTGCAATGTCGTAGGTTCCAGTATTTCTCGCATGACAGATGCAGGTTCTTACACACACGCTGGTCCGGAAATTGGAGTAGCTTCCACAAAAGCATTCACTACACAAGTGAGTATCTTAGCATTAATGGCATTGCAATTAGCAGAAATAAAAGGTACATTATCGCAATCTAAATTCCATGAATACATTACAGAACTGGAAGCATTGCCGGCAAAAATTGAGAAAATATTAAAAGCAAATACTTACATACAGGAAATAGCAGAAACCTTTCAGGATGCAACCAATTTCTTGTATTTAGGCAGAGGTTATAATTTTCCGGTGGCTTTGGAAGGTGCCTTGAAATTAAAAGAGATTTCTTACATACATGCCGAAGGATATCCGGCAGCAGAAATGAAACACGGACCAATTGCATTAATTGATGAGAATATGCCTGTAGTTGTGTTAGCACCTCATACACAACACTATGAAAAAGTGTTATCTAATATCGAAGAAGTAAAAACACGCAAAGGTCAATTGATTGCCATTGTTTCAGAAGGCGACACAGAAATCAGTAAGCTGGCGGAATTCGTTATACAAATTCCAAAAACAAATGAACCTTTTACTCCGATTTTATCGGTTATTCCATTACAGTTATTAGCTTATCATATAGCTGTGTTAAGAGGTTGCGATGTAGATCAACCTCGTAATCTGGCTAAATCTGTAACTGTAGAATAATGAAGAGAACTGTTTTTTTATTTTTCTTACTATTTAGCGCAATAACCCTGTTTGCGCAGGAAGTTCCATACAATGTAAATAAACGCAAATTTCCATTAGGCGACGAGTTTGAAAAACTGATGCCTTTAAAATTAGGAAAGTGGAATAGATTTGCTTTTCATGATTTTGTGCCTAATCAGGAAACTGGCACAGTTTATTACCGTTTAGCCGATAGTCAGGTTTTTGTTACTTTTGGCAGAGGCTACTCGCAAACCGGAATGAATGCTATCTGGACTAAAATTTATGACGATGCCACCAGTGGTAAATTAAATCAAATTAAACAAAAAAATTCCACCAGCGCTTCTACAAAATATTTGCTGATGCAAGGGAAATCGAGTTATTATTTTGCCTGGACACGTAATATGTATTTCTTTAGTATAAGAACCAGCAACAAAGCCACAGCTGATGAGTTTATGAAAATTTTCCCTTATTAATA
>DAOORG010000399.1:0-2343 GCA_035389165.1 Chitinophagales bacterium | reverse complement strand
AGATTTAGGGATTTGTAAAATAAAAAAGTCCGTAGAAAATCCTACAGACTTAAACTATTGACTAATTACCATTGACTATTGACCAACCTACTCTTCACTCATGTACGGATAGCTGTAATGCTTTGCCGGCACGTAGTTTTCTTTAACGGTTCGAAGAGAAACCCAACGTAATAAATTCCATTTGCTGCCTGCTTTATCATTGGTGCCGCTTTTTCTTGCGCCACCAAACGGCTGCTGTCCTACCACTGCACCTGTGCATTTATCATTGATATAAAAATTACCGGCACTATTTGTCAGTGCATTTTTCATCTTTTCAATTACATAAGTATCCTGAGCAATCACCGCACCTGTCAATGCATATTCAGAAGTAGTATCCACTAAATGCAATACATTATCAAAATCTTCATCATCGTACACATATATCGTTAACACCGGTCCGAAGATTTCTTCCACCATTGTCACCGATTTCGGATCTTTAGTTAAAATAACCGTAGGTTCTATAAAATAACCTTTCTTTTTATCGTGGCCACCACCGTACATAATGATATTTTCCGGGTTTGCTTTTGCCTGATCGATATATCTGGTGATTCTTTTATAAGCATCTTCAGAAATAACTGCACCCATCATGACCGAAAAGTCTTCTACATTTCCAATCTTAAACGATTTCAATGCTTCATACATTTTTTCCCAGGTAGCATCCCAAATAGATTTTGGAATATAAGCACGAGAACAAGCCGAACATTTTTGTCCCTGAAATTCAAACGCACCACGCAACAAAGCGGTGGACAATACATCAATATTGGCACTGTTATGTGCTATAATAAAATCTTTACCACCTGTTTCACCAACGATGCGCGGATAGCTTTTATACAAATGAAGGTTCTTGCCTATCGTTTCCCAGATATGGTTAAATACGCCTGTAGAACCTGTAAAATGAACACCGGCAAAATCTGGATGCGATAAAATGATGTTGGTGGTTTCTACGGCATCTGCAAATATCATATTGATAACGCCATCCGGCAAACCTGCTTCTCTGAAAATTTCGGTAATCGTCCAGGCAGAATAGATTTGTGTATTGGATGGTTTCCAAACCACTACATTTCCCATCAGTGCCGGTGAAGCAGGAAGATTTCCTGAAATAGCGGTGAAGTTGAACGGTGTAATAGCATAAACAAAACCTTCCAACGCACGATATTCAATCGTGTTGCGCAGCGCCGGTGCAGAAATGGGTTGATCTTCATATATCTGCGAAGCGAAATGTACATTGAAACGCAGGAAGTCGGCCAACTCGCAAGCAGCGTCGATTTCTGCCTGGTATACATTCTTGGATTGTCCAAGCATAGTAGCAGCATTGATAGCTGCTCTGTATGGACCGGAAATTAAATCAGCTGCTTTTAAGAAAATAGATGCTCGGTCTTCCCAATGCATATTTGCCCACTTATCTCTGGCTTTTAACGCGGTGTCAATTGCTGCATGAATATGTTCTGTTTTGCCTTTATGATAATGACCGATTTTATGTGATAATTCATGTGGTGGAAAAATATCCACGGTATCGTTGGTGCGTACTTCATTACCATTGATAAACATTGGAATATCATATACCATTGCTTTGCGTTTTCCAAGCTCTGCTTTAAGTGCTTTGCGTTCGTTGCTATTTGGCAAATAACCTAAAATAGGTTCATTTTGCGGCGAAGGAATGGGAGCGATTTTATTTGGCATGTTTTATAATTGTAGAATTATAGAATTAGCGAATTGTACAATTGTACAGTTCAACAATAGTAAAACAAAGTTACATCTTTTAGTTGAAAAAAGAATTAGTTGTTAAGACAAGTATTTTGTCTATTTAGTAATGATCAGCTTCTGTGTATATTGTTCTTTTTCACTATTTACAGTGATTAAATATACACCAGCCGGCAAATTTTGATTCAGTTGCAGTTGACTTTGGTAGTTATGATAGAGATTTTGTTCGTATACAACATTTCCGTTTATCGCTACAATTTTTACAATAATAGTTTGTTTAACTGGCGACTCAAAATCCACTGTAAAGTTTCCGTTGCCTGGATTTGGATAGATACTTAAGCTTCCATCTTTATTTGAATTAGTTTTTATTGCAGTAACATTATCAATTCTTGAAGCAGCTGTGTTGGTTGTAATTGGCAGGTTGTAATCAAAATAAATGTCTGCTTTGTTTTTCAAGCTGTCTCCGATTCCTAAATTATTTTTAAGTTTTAGTTTGAATGCGACATATCCGTGTTTTAATGGTTCAGTGAAAGGCAAGTTGATGTTGTCAAACACAAACTGCACTTTGTTGCCATTGCTTATAAGAGTCTTGCAATTATGTGA
>DAOORG010000398.1:0-2349 GCA_035389165.1 Chitinophagales bacterium | reverse complement strand
CGGTAGCTAAAATAGCACCTGTTCAATTGATGGGTGTTGAAATTTCATCTGTTTCTCTGCACAATGAAGATTTTATTCTGGATAAAGATATCCGTTTAAACGACACCGTAGTGGTGGAACGTGCAGGCGATGTGATTCCTTACATTGTTGGAAGTGTAAAAGAAAAGCGAAATGGAACTGAACAAAAAATTGCATTTCCAACAAAATGTCCTTCTTGCGAACACCAGCTGGTAAAGCCGATGGACGAAAGTGTCTGGCGATGTATTCATCCAAATTGTCCGGCACAACTGGAAGAACATCTGATACATTTTGTGTCAAAATCTGCGATGGATATTTTCGGATTCGGTGAAGAAAATGTACGAACGTTTATTCGCGAAAATATTATTAAAGACATCACGTCCATTTATCAGATAGATTATGACAAAGTAAGGCAACTGGAAGGCTGGAAAGAGAAATCAATACAAAACCTGAAAGATGGCATTGAAGCATCTAAACAAAATGAATTATACAGATTGATAGTAGGTCTAAGTATCAGACATGTAGGCAGCACTACGGCAAAAATGCTGGCAAAAAAAGTCGACAAACTCACCGATTTTCAGCATTGGTCTCAGGAACAATTCAGCGAACTGGAAGATGTTGGCCCGAAAGTAGCACAATCCTTGTTTCAATTTTTTACAGATGAAGACAATATTGCTTTAATTGAATCGCTGTCTACGTTAGGTGTCAATATTTATAAAACCGAAACTATTTTAGCATCACAAAAACTGGAAGGAAAAACGTTTTTGTGTACCGGCACGTTTCCAAAATATTCGCGTGATGACATTAAGCTGATGATAGAAAAAAACGGCGGCAAAAACTTAAGTGCTGTTTCTGCTAATTTAAATTTCCTGATTGCAGGCGAGAAAGCAGGAAGCAAGCTGGCAAAAGCACAAAAAATTCCAAGCATTCAAATAATCGGTGAAGAAGAATTTTTGAAAATGATTGAATAAATGTGCTGGTGACAATGATGTATTTTTTCTACCTTTACACTGATTCCGGATTATGAAAAAAATAGCTTTCTTTTTAATTGTCATTACCTTGCTTGCATTTGCTGCATGTGAACAAAAACATACTTACAGCGATTACAAAGCGGTAGATATCAAATCATGGAAGTCTACAGATACACTTAAGTATTCTATTGAAATTAAGGAAGAAAATAAAAATCATCAATACGCTATAAGTGTTCGACATAACAAGGAATATGAATTCAGTAATGTGTGGTTGAAAGTTTTTATTCAAGGAAATGGAATTGATACCAGTTTCCGATATGAAATTCCATTATTCAAAAACGACGGAAAGCCTTATGGAAAAAGTTCCGGTTCTTTATGCACACAGACCGTTCCGCTAAAAACCAATCTGCCGTTGTATAAAAAAGGAACTTATACAATCTCCATAGTTCAACTGATGCGCAAAGATCCGCTGGATGGCATTTCTGATATTGGTGTGATTATTGATAAAAAATAGTAATGAAACTAATCGTCGCAATTATTTTTATTGTATTTTTTTATTGTTCATTTTCTCAAGAAAAAACCACTAAATATTATAAAGAGAATCGAAAAGGTGATTCCATTGCTTCTAAAGATTCTGCCACAAAATATTCAATTGAGTATTTTGATACAACCACTGACAGAATTTATAAGGAATTTTATGACATAGATGATAATGCTTTGCTCAAAAGAGCTTATTACATGAATGACTCAACAATGGATGGACTGTTGGTTAAATATTCAAATGGTAAAATCTATGATTCATGCTTCATGAAAATGGGACAACTTTTTGGTCTTAATTACTTTTATCACACAAACGGGCAACTTGCTTCCATTATTGATTTCAGAACTGACACATCGATGTATATTGAATGTTTTGATAAGAAAGGAATATCTGTAGAATGTGATGAACATGTAGAGATTATGCCAGAATTTCCAGGAGGAGTTGACGCCCTAATGCAATATCTAAAGTCAATTATCAGGTATCCAAAAGACGCACGCAAAAAAGGTATTGAAGGGAAAGTAATTACCAACTTTTGTATTGATGAAAACGGAAAAGTAAAAGATGTAAAAATCTTAAAAAGTGTTTATCCGTCCTTAAATGAAGAAGCGATGAGAGTTATTAGTGAAATGCCTGTTTGGAAACCGGGAATTCAATATGGCAGAAAAGTAAAGGTTTACTATTCTTTACCGATAACATTCAAATTATAATATCAGATAATTTAACAGAATACACTTAACTTTCATATTTCGTCAGAATAATTTTACATTTTTCTTCTTAACTTTATACAAACCAATGTTATGAAGAAGTTTCTTTTTACAA
>DAOORG010000397.1:0-2359 GCA_035389165.1 Chitinophagales bacterium | reverse complement strand
ATCATTACTATCCGGTTCCGCTCTATTCATATAATTAAATTCTAAAAAAACTACAGAATCAACATATGATGAAAGATTGTAAGTGAATATTAACTCGTTTTTCTTTGAACCGGTGCCTAAATAATTATCCAATGAAATCGCTGCATTACCAGTTTTAGCATAAAGGTTGCCTTCATTGGTTCTATATCTGCCTCCAACTTCCGGATAATAATCCATATAAAGCAAACTATCCATTCCAAAAGTTGCAGAAGTAATTTCTGTCTGATTTTTATCAAATGATTCGAAAAACGGCAATTGAATCGGATTATTTTGCAAATGCTTAATAGTATAATACAACGTATCGTTTTTACTATTGTTATCGCCTGGCAAATTTGTCCATGCTACAAGATTATAATTTCCTATTGCATTTAAATTTTCATTTACACCAAATCTGATAATGGAAGTATCGTTACTTGTTACTATATCAGTTAATGTAGCAGTCCTTACCGTTCCACCGTTTATTTTGTAAGATACTGATATAGAATTCTGAACAGCCGAACCAAAATTCTTTATAATTAGAGAAATTTTTTCAGAAGAAGTTAATGTTGTAGATGTAAATTTTCGACCGCCTAAAGGTGAATTAACAGCATAAACACCAACATCATTCAAAGTTGTACAGGCTCCTGAAATTGGTGTAAAAAGCTTTGCTAAACTATGGTTGCCTTCTGTTCCATTATTAATGGTTGAAATAGCATACATGTACTCTTTCCCGTTGGTAAGATTATTAATTGTAAAAGTGGTGGTGTCGGTTTGTCCGACAAACGTCCAAATACTATCGACAAACAGGTATACTTTATAGGCGGATGCACCTGTAAATCTAACCCAATTTATTTTTACTGTTTTATCACATACAGTATGATTGATTGCAGGATAATTTAATTGAGATCCAACAGTAAAGAACGATTCAGAAACGTCAATATTATTTCCGGAAGAAATTCTGATTAAGCAGTTTTTACTGGAAGCCACCGGAACAGCCCAATCAAACGTTTGCGTAGATAACTGAATATTATTTACAACTGTTTGCCATGTATTGCCACTGTCTGAAGAAAATTCAATTCTTGCAAGTGAATCAATTCCGTTTGCATTCCATTTAATCATAGTACTGCTTGTAGCATCCAGTACTTCTGCTCCATTTGGATGTGTAATTTGTATTTTTCGTTCTTGTGCGTAGAATGCAACAGCATATTGTTGCGGACCAAACGGAACGACAGAACCTTTTACAATAATTTTATATTCACCGACAAGTGGATTATCTATGGTAACCTGTTCGTTATTATTGATGTTATCGATACCACGCAAAGCAAGATTTTGTGGAATTGCAGGATTCAATTTCCATGGTAATATAGTATCACCTGACGGAGTCACTACTTTTAAATCTAAATCATTTACTAAATGTTTATTAGATATTGGATTACCTTCTTTGTCTGTCCATGACATGGTAACCTTCAATTGTGCTGTATTTTGAGAAACTGAAATATTATGTACAATACTTTCATTCTGTATAATACCATCTTCAAAATACAGACTATTTGCTAGTGATTTTACTGCTCTATATGCATCTGGCTTACCGAAACCAAAGGAATAATCTGGGCCTTTATTACCTAAATCTCTGGCTGAATTTATTAGTATTGCTCTGATTAATGATGCGTTAGGTGAAGTTCCAAAAAGTTGATTATATTTTTGGTATAAAAGTGCTGCTAAACCTGCAACTAAAGGTGCCGAGTAAGATGAACCATATACAACTCCAAAGCTATTATTGGGAAGTAATGTTTGAACTCCAAAACCTTTGGCTACTAGTTCCGGCTTGATCCTGCCATCTTCTGTTGGTCCTCTGCCGCTGTTTTCCACTAATTTCTCATTAAAAAATAGCCAACCAACAGTTAAGGCATTTTTACATCCTTGAAATCCGATATCAACTGAACTAAAAGTATCTGAAAGAGAAGCGCAGGCAGCAGAAGCAGAATTACCAACTGCAACAACTGGCAAGAGCGTTGGATTATCTTTTACTAATTTGTCTAAATCGGATGCTTCTGGAATATATAATCCAGATTGAAAACAATTTGTAGAAGCAAAATTATATGAGTGATTAGAAATATCAATGCTATAATTATTTTTACTTGTATAAATTTCTTTTACAAGATCACCGATATAATCCCAGTAATACATGTTACTTCTTGGAGCGGTGCCTCTGAGAGGAGCAAAAAAGTTACCACTTCCACCAATACAGCCAGCAACTTCTGTTGTGTGATACATAAACCCAAGAGAACTTCTATTTTTGTCTATTACTATATTTCTATTCACCGGTAAATCCTTATGATTC
>DAOORG010000396.1:0-2371 GCA_035389165.1 Chitinophagales bacterium | reverse complement strand
TGTTCTTCATTAATAAAGAATTTCTGGATAATCCAGTTCTGACCAAGCGTTAAAATATTAAACAGGAAATAGTAGTAACTCAATGCAGCTGGTTGCTTGTTGAACATAAATAACAACATCACCGGCATCACATACATCATAATTTTCATTTGCTGCGCCATCATGTCGTCAGCACCACCACTTGGTTGTGACTGGCTGGTAAGTTTGGTCACGGCAATAGAAGAGACAGCCATCAGGATGGTAAATAAACTGATGTGATTTCCAAACAGGAAGTTAATCACCGGAATATCTTGTGTCCAGCTAAGGATAGAATCAAAACTGGATAAGTCGGTTGCCCACAGAAACGGTTGCTGCCTCAGCTCAATAGAGGCCGGGAAAAACCGGTACATCGCAATCAAAATAGGCATCTGCAACAACATCGGTAAACAGCCGCCAAACGGACTCACACCGGTTTGACTGTACAATTCCATTTGTTTTTGTCCAAATTCTGCCTGGTTCGGGAATTTCTTTTTCAGTTCATCTATTTCCGGTTTCAACACTTTCATTTTCGCCATAGAAATGGTCGACTTATACGTAAACGGAAACGTCACCAGTTTAATCACAATAGCCAGCAATAGAATAATGATACCGTAGCTGGAAATAAATTTGCTTAAAAAATGGAAAATCGGAATGATAAAGAATTTATTAATTAAGCTCAGGATGCTCCAGCCTAAAGGAACAATGGCTGTTAAATCTACATCCATTTTTTTCAGTTCGCTGTATTTATTCGGTCCCATGTATAAGCGCATAGGAAAACTGAATGCATTTGAATTGCTAAACGGAATTTGCAGTTGAGATGTAAATGTTTTCACAATATTCGTACTGTCTTTAGGCGTTACCACCGTAATTTTTGCACCTTTTTTAAATGATTCTTTATCTGCAATGATAGAAGTATTGAAGAATTTCTGTTTGTACGAAACCCATTGTAATGGTGTTTCAATATCTTCTTCATTATCATTGGTTAAATCATCTTCTTCTTTTTGTGTATTCATATAATACAACGCAGAATTATATCGCTCATCGTCAATGCCACCTTCCTGTGCCGGCAATTCCTGTTTCCAGTTAAGTGTAATAGGCTGGTTGGCCGGAATGATATCTGCAAAATTTACAGCATTGATCACAAAGTCTGCCACATAACCACTGCCATTCAACGTGTATTTGTGCTCGTATACTTTTCCGTTACCTAAGTCAATTTTGTAAACAACATCCAGTTTTTCCGTGCCGCTTATTTTTTTAGAAGCGATCGTACTGCTGAAGTATAAGTTTTCCGTTTGTACCGGCACTTTACTATCGTTGGAAATAAAGGTGAAGTTGAAGTCATTTCCTTTGTCTTCAAATAAGATAAGAGGTTGTTTGGTAAACGTTTTGTATTCCTTCAGTTCTACTTTTTTAATAACACCGCCTTTATTAGAGAAAGTATAAATACAATTTTCGTTTTCTATCGTTGTTAATTGTTCCGTTCCGCTGGTAAATGCAGAGAAACTGCCAAGGTTAGCTGTTGAAACAGAATCTGATGGTGCTTTACTAACGGTAGCCGGAGACAAAGAATCAGCTTTTGCAGCGACTTTGTTGCTGTCAGCCGTTGGATAAGCAGCTGTTGTTTCCGCTTTTTTAGGATGTTCTTTCAGGTATTTGGCTTCCTGCTGAGAAGTATAAATAGAAAAACCTAAGAATATCAGTATAATAAGTGCAATACCTATTACGGTGTTTTTGTCAAAATTCATTCGTTAATCATTAATTTGAAGCGCAAAGGTAGGAAAATAGCATGAACCAAACAAAGCGCGATGGATAACAATAGATTAATTAATTTTAGTTCCCTGAAAACGGTTAATTTACACATGTTCATTAAATAGATTTTGCCATAAACAGGCATTCCTTATATTTGCACCATGAGCAAGACAACTTTAGTAATTATGGCGGCTGGTATGGGCAGCCGATACGGTGGCGTGAAACAGGCAGCCAGTTTTGGACCCAGCGGCGAATGGCTGATGGATTATGCTATTTATGACGCACAACAAGCTGGTTTTAATGATGTTGTGATAATAACACGCAAGGATTTATTGAATGATATGCAAGAGCATATGGACAAGATTTGGGGAAATAGAATGCCAATTAGTTTTGCCATACAACAGCCACCTGCAGACGCACCTGCTTCCAGAACTAAACCTTGGGGCACCGGTCAGGCGATTTTAGCTACCAAAGAATTGGTGAAAAATCCGTTTGTAGTGATTAATGCCGACGATTTTTACGGAAGAGAAGCCTATGTTTCCATGCATCAGTTTTTATCCAATTGCGATAACAACGAGCCGACTTTTTCTTTGGTAGGTTATCC
>DAOORG010000395.1:0-2385 GCA_035389165.1 Chitinophagales bacterium | reverse complement strand
CAGGACAAGCGGAAGGCGCTCGTATTTCTTCCTTAGTAAAAGAATTATTGGGCGCGTAATTTTCTAGATTATAATTTTTAAATGACAACTTTTCTAAAGTTTTGAACTTTAGAAAAGTTAAAAACAATATGCAACATTACATTTTTGATTTAGATGGCACCATCACCAATCCACAATCAGGTATCGTTGGTGGTTATCGCTATGCGTTTGAAAAATTAGGTTTTCCCGACAAACCAGAGGAAGAAATGGTTGCCTTAATCGGGCCGCCACTGAAATATGTATTTTCTAAAATCTATGGTTTTTCAGAAGAAGATGCTGTCTTAGGTGTACAATATTACCGTGATTATTATTACGGTCAAGGCGGCATGTATGATGCGATTATTTTTGATGGCATGAAAGCATTATTTCAATCCTTAAAAGATAAAAACAAGACACTGCATATTGCCACCAACAAAGGTTTGCACGTAGATAAAATTCTGGAACACTTTGGCGTGTTGGAATTCTTTACCAACATCGAACACTACAACGAAGAAAAAAACGTGTTGAACAAAGAAACGATGATTGAAAATATTTTGCTGAAAGAAAATATAAAAGACAAAAGCAAAGTAGTAATGATTGGCGACAGAGAGCACGATTTGGGTGCTGCTAAAAATGTTGGTGTGCAGGCTGTTGGTGTATTGTATGGTTTCGGAAATCTGGAAGAGTTACAAAAATGTATGCCGAAATATATCGTACAGAATGTTTCGGAATTGCATGCTGTTTTACATCAATTCTGATTATCTTTATCTAATATTTTCCTATGAAAAACGTAGTCTTGCTCCTGCTGGCAATTGCCTTATCTCAAGTGGTTTTTTCCAAACGAAATCACGTTGCTGCTATTGAACAATTGCGCAATACGGAACTGGCATTCAGCAAACTGTGCGGCGAAAAAGGCATGAAAGCAGCTTTTTTATTTTATGCGGACAAAGATGTAATCAAAGCAGAAGGTAATGGAAATTTTCCGATTATTGGCATTGACTCGCTGGCTGCTTCCTTTGGCAACGAACGGGAAAATTTCAAACTGGAATGGTATCCTACAAAAGTTGAGGTAAGTGCATCTGATGATTTAGGATACACTATTGGAAACTGGATAATTACCAATGCTGACAACACAAAAAAATACGGTATCTATTATACAATCTGGAAAAAACAAAAAAACGGTGACTGGAAATTTGTATTTGATGGCGGCAATTCTACACCGGAACCAAAATAATAATCAGTATGCCAACACGATTCATTAAGCCATTTATTCATCCGGTAAAAGCACTTTCTGAAAGTGGTAAGCTTGGAGGTGTCTTACTTATTCTGGCAACTATTTTTTCTATTGCTATCACCAACAGTTCATTGGGTGAAAGTTATCTGCACTTCTGGCACCAGGAAATCGGCAATACATTTATTTCCATGCATCTGGAACACTGGGTAAATGATTTACTAATGGCTATCTTTTTTTTCCTGGTTGGATTAGAAATAAAACGAGAATTAGTAACGGGCGAATTATCTTCTCCAAAAAAAGTATTATTGCCTTTGCTGGCAGCAATTGGCGGCATGCTGTTTCCTGCGCTTATCTTTTTTGCCTTTAATGCTGGCTCTGAAAACATACATGGTTGGGCCATTCCAACTGCAACCGATATTGCCTTTTCATTAGGCATACTTTCTCTTTTAGGCAAGCGTGTACCTTTATCACTAAAAGTATTTTTAACGGCATTAGCGATTATTGATGATTTAGGTGGAATTTTAATCATCGCACTTTTTTATACCAATGAAATTCAAATCAACTTCCTGTTATTGTCGTTCGGTATTATTTCTATCTTATTCTTGCTGAATAAATTTAAAGTAAATCATTTCTTTTTTTATTTTATTCCGATACTTTTTCTTTGGTATTGTATCTACAAAAGTGGTGTACATGCTACCATAGCAGGTGTGTTGGCTGCTTTTTTTATTCCGATAAATAAAGTGGAGAAATACGAGCACATGCTACATCAGCCGGTCAACTATATCATACTTCCAATTTTTGCTTTAGTCAACACAACCATTACCTTAACTGCAGACAGCATTCCGCATATTTTTTCTAATCTTGGTATCGGAATCATTCTGGCCTTGTTTGCAGGAAAATCAATCGGAATTTCTGCATTTGTTTTTATAAGTACTAAAACAAAAATTTGTACGTTGCCAATTAATATCCGCATGAGTCATATACTTGGTGTTTCGTTTCTGGCAGGAATTGGATTTACCATGTCGTTGTTTTTTACTGCACTATCTTTTGATCATCCTGAAAATGCCAATATTGCACGATTGGCTATAATTATCGGTTCCACCTTATCTGCAATTTGTGGCTTGGCATTTTTA
>DAOORG010000394.1:0-2395 GCA_035389165.1 Chitinophagales bacterium | reverse complement strand
GAAATCTGGAAACAGAAAAACCCAAGAGCAGCGTCAGTTGCTCTTTTTTTATTTTATAATGTCTTTCGGGTACAAACTTGCAGCGGGCGAAGCTATATATTTGTGAGTTTAAGCACTTTGCTTAATTGAAAAATTGTGTTTGTCCTCTGTTAAGCTGAATGCCAATGCAAGTATTGTTTGAATAATAAAGTATACTAAAAACGCAAATGGAAGTAAGGTTGAAAATTTATATGTACCGAACCATGTTGAATCGATAAAATATATTGTAAAGCAAACAAGTGTAGAAATAAATGAATACAACGGTGCCCATTTATTTCCATTCATTAGTTCGGTAGCACTAAAAACCTGTACAAAAACAAAAACAGAAAATATGTATAGTCCAGATATTCCAATGAGTGAAATGTCTTTAAGAATATATATTACCATAAAAAAGAGAATGAAAAACTGAATATTGCTCCACAGAAATAATCCTTTAGTTAACTGAGGATTATATTTCTTAATGTTATAATGGTCAGTAATTTTTTCTACAGGATATTTTTCTTCAAATCCGTCCGGTCTCCATCCGGTAGGCCTGAACCAAATCGTTAATTTATCCATCCATTTATCTGCGCGCCAGGCATCTTTTATCATCAAAAATAAATGCTCAAAATTAATCGTTATCGGATTATAGGTTTTTGATGGACGAGTGATTCCATAGACAACTGGCTCACTATCCAATTCCTCTTGAAAAGTGCCAAATAATCTATCCCAAATATTAAAAATTGCACTGTAATTTTTATCCAGATAAATTGGGTTCAACGCATGATGAACGCGATGTTGTGAAGGTGTAACAATAATATATTCTAAAAAACCAAGTTTTCCAATTTGCCTAGTGTGATACCAAACTTGTGCAAATTTATGGATTGGTAAAATAAAGGCAATAACTGTTGGCGAAAGACCAAGCATGGCTGCTGGTATTGCTAAAAAGAATAGTGAATTTATAAATCCTGTGAAAGGCTGACGTATAGACGTTGCAACATTATACTCTTCTGAATTGTGATGAATAAGATGATTATACCACAAAAAATTGATTTGGTGATGCAAACGATGTCCCCAGTAAAATTCAAAATCAAGGACTAAGAAAGTAACTGCATAAACCAACCAGGTAGTTTCGATATGTAAAACAGCTAAATGTTTGTACATAAATTCATACGAAACAATGGAAATGCCTAACCCAAATAAGGCTCTAATAATAAGTGTAATACCTGAGTAAGAACTGGACATAGCATCCATCCAGGGAACGGTATCATTCTTTCTTATGTATCCAACTATTTTTTCGCTCAATATTAACACCAAGAAAATAGGCATCGCAACCGAAAATATTTTAGCAATTTCTACCATAGTAAGTTTTATTACGTTGAGTAAACTATAGAACACAAAACTATGTGGAAACAGTCATTAATCATTTGTCAAAAGGCAATTAATAAAAAACTGCACCTATTAATTTTCTGGAAAAAGCTATTTACTTTTTGGCTCTAATTCTGCTGAGCGTATGTTGTGTTATGCCTAAATAGGAAGCAATATACATTAATGGCACTCGTTCAATTATTTTAGAATGAAGTTTACACATGCTTTCATACTTCTCTTTAGCCGAATTCTTATTTAAATATTCCATACGGCTTTTCCCATCGGCAAACCAATTTGCCAGCGCGCTAAGAATAAACGTATTGTACCTTGGAAATCTAAGTAAGAAAGTAGTATAACGCTCATAATCTGTCCAGATAATCGTAGATGGCTCTATAGTTATAGACGATACAGAACTTGGAATTCTATTTAAAAAGCTATCAATAACAGCCAAAGGCTCGCCTTCAAACATAAACGCCAGATTTTTTTCATTGCCTTCATTGTCAGTGAATATTGTTCTTGTTGCACCTTCCAATATCAAACCAATCCTATTTGAAACTTGTCCTTGTTTAAGAATAACTTCATTTGCGTTTATAAAAGTAGTTTCAGTAATTTCATTAATGACGGAAAGCTCCTCATCGGTTACATTGACTAAATCCTTAAGCCAGTTATGAATGGTTATCATATTAAAATTACTGAAAATATATGTTTATAAAATAACCCTATCCCTTCAATCCCGCAGCAGCACTTATCTCCAGCATTCTGTCTATCGGAACTTTGGCTTTGATGCGAAGTTCTTCGTCCATCAGCAATTCCGGCAGTTCGTATTTCAGACACAGGTAGATTTTTTCCAGCGTGTTTAGCTTCATGTGCGGACAGTCGTTGCAGGCACAGCCATTGTTAGGTGGTGCCGGTATAAAGGTTTTATCAGGAGAAGCCTGTTGCATTTTGTGCAGAATGCCGGTTTCCGTCGCTACAATATATTCCTGTGCGTCGTCGGTCTGTGTGTATT
>DAOORG010000393.1:0-2401 GCA_035389165.1 Chitinophagales bacterium | reverse complement strand
TGGAGCAAATTGGCAAGAAGAAAATCGATTATTTATTTGTGCCGATTGGCGGTGGCGGCCTGGCTGCCGGAATGATTACTTATTTCAAAGAGTATTCGCCGACAACAAAAATTATCGGAGTAGAGCCTGAAGGTGCACCTGCAATGAAAATAGCGTTGGAGAAAAATAAAGTAATTACATTAGATAAGATTGATAGTTTCGTAGATGGAGCCGCTGTAAAACAAGTAGGATATTTCACCTTGCCGATTTGCAAAAAAGGACTGGAGTCTTTGATTTTAGTGCCGGAAGGGCGCATCTGTACACGGATTTTGCAATTGTATAACAACGATGCCATCGTTGCAGAACCAGCCGGTGCTTTGTCCATTGCTGCCTTGGATTTTTACAAAGAACAGATAAAAGGGAAAACGGTTGTTTGTATTTTAAGTGGCGGCAACAATGATATAGAGCGTATGCCGGATATAAAAGAGCGTTCGCTGATTTATGAAGGACTTAAGCATTATTTCATAATCAAATTTCCACAGAGAAGCGGTGCCTTGCGTATGTTTGTAAACAAAGTTTTAGGAGAAAACGATGATATAACGTTGTTTGAATATACCAAGAAAAACAGCAAAGAAAGCGGACCGGCTTTAGTGGGCATTGAGCAAAAAACGAGAGCTGACTATGAAGCATTGCTGGTGCGGATGAAGAAATATAAAGTGGATTATATTCCAATTCAGGAAAATCCGATGCTGTTTAATTTTTTGATTTAATCTTAGTTACATAGTTAATTAGATCACTCACTTTTCTTAGAAGTGAGAAATTATATTGAGTAAATTACCAACTACTCAATAAAAGCTACCAACTGCTCAATATTTTGATAGGTTTATTTTTTATGTAATATTTTTAAGTAGTTAAACCATAACTATGAGAAAATATTTACACTACTTAAAAAACCTAAAAACCTGTTTGCTTTTCATAGGCATTTTATGTTGTTGTAGCAACCAAAGTTTTAGCCAAAATATTCGACTCAAAATTGAGCGATTAGGAGTGAGAATTTTTTCACCTCTTACTTATGAAAAATGTGAGCAATGGGGTAGCACTCACTATGATGATTGTGGTCTAACTGGTCCTGGTACTTGTGATCCTTGGTATCCAGATCCTGTAATAAATAGTAAATTAATAATTAACACAATTGAATACCAATTGCCTGAATTTAGAGGTTATGACTATGTGGCATCATATATTAATATAGTTGGTTTTCCTGACCTTATTTGTTTAACAGGATGGACACAAGCTGGTTGGAATTTTAGCGATATAGGTTCTTGTGATGCACCAGGTAATGAACAAATAGATTATCCATTATCATCACCAACTAGTTTTTATGCTTTGTGGTACACCAATAATAACTTTAATACTTCTAATAATATTGACATACTATTTAATGCCTTTGAGGATGATAATGCTATATGTGGCGGCGATGATGCTGGTTGCTTTGGTTGGAATCCATTAGCTGTAATATCTGATATTCCAAATACAATAGATCCATGTGGTGAAGAAATTAAAGATAGTATGACTTGTACTTCTGATGGAGCAACAAGAATTTGGGGTTTGCATTACAAAGTTTCCTGGCAATGGCGTGCACTGCAAGCAGATGAAATTGATCTCAGCAAAAATATTTGTGTAGGTACCAATTCTGTAACCGTTAGACCAACTGCTTATGGTTCTCTTCCACATACTAATTTTCAATGGCAAGTGAGCACAGATGCTTCAAATTGGACGGATATTAGTGGCGCTCAAGGTTTTGTAAATGTTAATACATCAGGCTATACTTCATCACAGTTTATTTACGTACGTAAAGTAAAAAAAGGAATTGCTTGTTCAGGTTTTCCAACACCGGCAGATGAATTTTCCAATATTTGTATCATCAATATCAGAGCTGCACCTACTGTGGCGCCAACCGCCACTTTGGTACCTAATTTTAATGGCGTATGCGAAGCTACGATCATAAATCCTGTTGACCAGTACAATGGTGTTGTTGCATTAACTTGGGAATATCAAACTTCTTATGATGGTGTTAATTGGTCAACTATTCAAAATACCATTCCTACTTTAGTAAATCCAACTACTACAACTGTAACTGGAAGAATTCGTTTTAGAGCAGTTTATTCGTGCGGAAATTCGCCATGGCGTACCTATGCCTGGACAATGTATCCACAAATCTTAGCACCAGTTGCTACACAAGTATATCCTTTAGATATACCTTTTGTAACCAATTATACTTGTTCTACAGATAGTATGTATGTAGTTTTCACACCAGGTTATGGTGGATTACCTGGTGCAGATGATGAGTTTGAATATACCACAGATGGTGGAACAACCTGGTTGCCTTATACCAATGGACAAAGAATAAGAACAACATATG
>DAOORG010000392.1:1240-2405 GCA_035389165.1 Chitinophagales bacterium | reverse complement strand
TTCTTTAACTCGAATTTAGTGATTTTATTGTTACGATTCACAATCGTTATTTTATTCGTATTAAACTGAAATCCTGCGCCTTTGTCGTTCAGTGAATTCAGGACAACCAAATCAAAATTCTTTTTAAGCAATTTAGCTTTAGCATGTTTAAGCTCATCATTCGTTTCCAAAGCAAACCCTACAGAAAGCTGATTCGGTTTCTTTATTTTTCCAAATTCATAAGCGATGTCAACATTTTTTTTCAGCACCACAGAAAATTCAGCATCACTTTTCTTTATTTTCTGATTGGAAACTGTTTTTGGTGTGTAATCTGCCACCGCTGCGGCAAACACACAAACGGCTGCTTTTGAAAATTCCTTTTTACAAACAGCGTACATTTCATTGGCAGAAAAAACACGGGTCAGATTGATACCATCTTTAACACTCAGCTTTGAAGGACCCAAAACCAAATGTACATCGGCACCTAAATCATGCAGCAATTCTGCCAGCGCCACACCCATTTTTCCGGAAGAATGATTACCGATAAACCGAACCGGATCGATAGCTTCGTAGGTGGGTCCTGCCGTAACCAAGATTTTTTTATTTGTAAAAACGGAGTCGTGAGCTGTGAGTCGTGTGTTGTGTCGTAAAAAATCAACAATTTGCTCAGGCTCGGCCATTCTGCCTTCGCCGATTAAACCGCTGGCTAACTCACCATTATTTACGGCAATCATCTTATTGCCGTAAGACAAAATTTTCTGAATATTATTTTTGGTAGAAGGATGTTTCCACATATCTTCATCCATTGCCGGTGCAATAAAAACCGGACAACGTGCCGACAGATAAACTGCCATCAGTAAATTATCACACTGTCCATTGGCTATTTTAGAAATCGTGCCTGCAGATGCCGGTGCAATAAGCATCATATCTGCCCAAAGTGCTAAATCTACGTGATTATTCCAGTTGGTTTTGGTAGAGTTAATGTAATCTACCTGACATTCATTTTTAGAAAGCGTAGCAAGAGTAAGCGGTGTAATAAATTCTGTTGCTGCTTTTGTCATGATTACTTTCACCTGTGCACCTTCTTTTACCAGTAAGCGCACTAAAAAAGCTGCCTTATAGGCAGCTATACTTCCACAAACTGCTAGTAAAATCTTTTTATCTTTTAGCATCTTGTGATATTTTA
>DAOORG010000392.1:0-1140 GCA_035389165.1 Chitinophagales bacterium | reverse complement strand
TTGAAATACGTTTCGTCATTCAAAAATTCCTGCAAGGCCATGATGGTCGTTTTAGGTAATTTTTCGTAATAACGAGAGATTTCAATTTGTTCGCGGTTTTCAAAAACCTCTTCTAAATTATCCGTTGCAGAAGCAAATTCTTCTAATTTACGGTGTAATTCTTCTTTTAATTTAGAATTCATTTGAGAAGAACGTGCAGAAATCACATTGATAGATTTGTATAAATTACCTGTTTTTGCAGTTAATTCGTCTAAATTTCTTGTCTCGATGTAAGCAGATACTGCTTTTCCTTCTTCTTTTTTAACGTTTGACATATCTCTACTTTTTTATTCTTTTATTTTTTGATAATTGCATTTTTTCCAACTCTGGCAAATAACTACTGGTTGGATATTTCAGTTTAAATGCTTCGAATGCTTTTTGGCTTTCTTTTTGTCTTTCTTCTTGTTTCTCACGGTAACTTCCGTCAGCATATTTTTTCAGTGCTTTAACAGCTATGTATTCAATTTTTTCAGGATTTTCATATTCCGGAAAATCTTTTATAAAATTAGTCAATGCTACAGAAGCAGCATGGTACTGTCCTATTTTGTAGTAAAGATAAGCACTTTCGTAAGATTTTTTACGCAATTTTCCTCTTAATTCATCAATTTTTGCGTTTGCCTGCTCCATTTTAGTACTTTTCGGGTACCTGTTTACAAATTCCTGGAATCCATCAATTGCTTTTTGGGTGCTGGTTTGTTCTAAGGAATAGCGCGGTGATTGCTTCAAATAACACATTGCTTCATCAAAAGCAGCTTGCTCTGCATGTTCGCTGGCCGGATAAGTGTTATAAAAACTTCTGAAATAAAATGCTGCTAACTCATAACTACCGTTTAAATAGTGCGAATTAGCATATTTATAGTATATCTCGTCCACACTTTTCTGGCCTTTCAATATAGTCAGCAACTGCTCATAAATTGGAATAGCCTTATCGTATTTCTTTTTTGCATACTGTTCGTCTGCCATTTTCATTTTGGCTTCCAGGTTATTGCCTTTGAAAACTTTGTCGTACTGACGGCTGCAAGAAGCTAAAACAGAGACAAATAATAAAAGATATATTGATTTCTTAAAAAACATAAGTCCGCAAAGATAGGAATTAATTGG
>DAOORG010000391.1:0-2416 GCA_035389165.1 Chitinophagales bacterium | reverse complement strand
ATAAAATAACGATTGTGAATCGTAACAATAAAATCACTAAATTCGAGTTAAAGAAAAAAGAAGAAGTCGCCGAAGATATTATAAAAGAGCTTGAAAAATTATTATGAAGAAGTTATTCTTACTATTTATTACTTGTCACTTATTACTTGCTACTTGCTTCGCACAGGAACTCAATTGTACGGTTTCAATAAATGCACCGAAAAATCAAAACATCGATCCGCAGGTTTTTAAAAATATGGAAACTGCCATTCGTGAATTTTTGAACGGCAGAAAATGGACGAACGACAATTATAAAGATCAGGAACGTGTTAGATGTAATTTGATTATTAATATTAATGAGATTCCTACAGAAGGTGAATACAGAGCCAGCGCTATCCTGCAATCTCAACGTCCGGTTTTTAATACTAATTTAAATACCTTGTTGCTGAATTTGCAGGACAAAACATTCGATTTCTCTTATTTTGATTTGCAAAATCTGGATTATAACGACAATGGCTATACTTCGCAGTTAACTTCTTTGCTGGCTTATTACGCTTATGTGATTTTAGCTTATGATTACGAATCCTTCAGCAAGGAAGGTGGCACAATTTATTTGCAACGTGCGTTGTTGTTATGCAATAATGTGCCCGCTAATGAAAAAGCAAAATATAAAGGCTGGAATCAGTTTGATGGCGGCATCAGTTTCACAACCGGAACAGTTAATCGTTTTGTGTTGATTGACAACTGGCTGAATCCGCGTTACAAAGATTTCAGAACCGCATTTTTTAATTACCATTTCAACGGATTGGACAGAATGTACACAGATGCATCACAAGGCAGAAGTGCCATCACCAGTTCTTTAACGTTGCTGCAAAATATAAATGCAGACAATCCGGGTTTGCTGCCATTGCGTAATTTCTTTTTTGCCAAAAATGCCGAATTGATTAATATTTATTCTAAAAGCGATATGACGGAACGCACCATCGCCACACAATTACTTACTATTCTGGATCCGATTAACGGCGATAAATACAAACAGATAGGCAAGAAGTAATCGTTGAATTTTTAATTTTTGTCTTTGTATTTTTCTTAGCACTTACTACTTATTACTTACTACTATTTTGTAAATTTATTGCGTGTTACAATCACTATCCATAAAAAATTATGCCATTATTGAAGCGGTCGAAATTCAATTCGATAAGCAGCTTAATATTATTACAGGCGAAACCGGTGCAGGTAAATCTATCTTGCTCGGTGCCATGAATCTGATTTTAGGAAAGCGTGCCGAGACAAATGTGTTGCGCAACAAAGAAGAAAAATGTTTGGTTGAAGCAATATTTGTTTTGAAGAATTATAAACTCAAAAAGTTTTTTGCTGAAAATGATTTGGAATACGAAGATGAAACCATCATCAGAAGAGAAATCAATACAAATGGTAAATCGCGCGCATTTATTAATGATTCACCGGTGACGTTGGATGTGCTGAAAGCATTGACAGAACAACTGGTAGATATTCATGCACAAGGCGAAACGCAGAATTTATTAGATAAGTTTTTCTTTTGCGAAATTTTAGACGAGTTATCCAAGCAAACTTCGGTTGTAAAAGAATATCAGACAGCGTTTAATTTATACAAACAAAAACAAACACGCTTGCATTTGTTGCAGGAAGAACAAATTCGCTTGCAAAAGGAATTTGATTTTATTTCTTTTCAGTTGAATGAACTTGTGGAGGCAAGTCTGAATGAAGAAGAATTTGAAAGCATAGAAAGCGAATTAGGTTTACTGCAAAATGCAGAAACTATAAAACGCAATTTGGCAGAAGCGTATAATCTAATTGATGGCAATGAATTTGCTGCGTTGACTCAATTGTTACAATCAAATAAGCAAATCAGTCAGTTGACCGATTTTCATCCTGTTTTGTTGGAAATGCACGATAAATTGACAACTATTACAGATGATTTGAAAAGCATTACACGGCAAATTACCAATATTGCCGATGCGACAGAATACAACGATGAACGCGTACAAGAGTTGATGGAAAAGCAAACTACGATTAATAAGTTATTGCAAAAACATCATTTTTCAGATGTGAAAGAGTTGATAGCGTTGCAAAGTGAATTACAACAGAAAGTAGATGCATACGCCAATTCATCAGAAGAAATTGTGCACTTAGAAAGTGAAATCAAAAAAGATAAAAAAGAATTATTTGCTACAGCACAACGCATTTCTAAAAATAGGAATGAGAAAATAAAAACAGCCGAAAGCAAAGTGTCTTCATTATTAGTGGATTTAGGAATGCCGTTTGGTCATATTATATTGGAACAAAAAATTGGTGATGCAGAAAAATTAAATGCATTTGGAATTGATGAAATACGTTTATTGTTTTCTGCTAATAAAGGTTCGGCACCACAACCTTTAGATGAAGTGGGCAGCGGTGG
>DAOORG010000390.1:0-2422 GCA_035389165.1 Chitinophagales bacterium | reverse complement strand
AAGCTGGTGTGATGATATCGCCTTCCAAACAAGTTTTATCATTCGGGTCGAAACTGCCTATTACTGTTTGATTTAATGTTTGAGAATTGTCTGATAAATTTTCATCTGCATTTATGTTTGCACTTACTGATAATATCAAAACATCACCTGCATTGACAGCAGGATTATCGGTTGGTGCGTTAGTACGCATAGTTACTATAATTTCACGTGTTTCAAACAAATGCAGATTGCTAAATGTATAAGTTAATTGACCGCTTTGAATATTGCTTGGTGTATCCGTTGATGAAATATAATCTTGTCTGCTTTCATCGTAATTAAATATTATAGTGCCACTTTCAATTTGGTTGCCTTTGTTTTTTAAAACAATTTTATAAGTAGCATCTGAGAAACCTGGACGCGCAGCACGAAGTGGAATTATGGTTATAGATAGGTCATGATGTGAACCGTTTGGTGTGATACAGAATTGCTGTGGAACGGTATCTTCCGGAAATGTTACTGTGGTAGATGTTGGTGTGCAATTAAAGTAATCATTTAGCGGTTGTGGAGTAAGTGTATATGTTCCGCTATCTAATGTCATTGCAAAATCTCCGTTCGCATCAGCAAAAACATATCCACTATCCATTGCATTTTTTATCTTTACTTTGTAGTCTGAAAAAAATGGATCTGAAATAGAACAACCATTATTGTTATTATCATATTTTACACTGCCATTTAGTGTATAATATCTTTCATTAATAAGTGAAATACAAAATGAGTTAATTATAACATCAAAATTATTTAATCCATTCATTTTATTTCTAATATCCCTTATTTCAGATGTATCAGCACATATGTACTTTAATTTTGGAGTGAGCCAAAAATTATACGATTGCGTTGAAATATTCGTATTATAAATGTTATTTTTTAAGTATAGTGTAGTTAATTCATAATTTTCTGCACAGTTTAATTCAGCAAGGTTTAATTGTCCACTCAAATCTAATTTTACAAATCGATTATCACCACAAAGTAGATATAATAATGACGTTAAATTATTTATGTTATTTAAACTTACTAATTTATTTTTTTGACATGACAACACATACAATTTTGATAAACCAGCTAAGTTTAAAGAAACTAAATTATTTTCCGAGCAGTATAGATGTGTTAAATTTGGCAATGAATCAACAACAAGAAATTCTAATAAATTATTATTACAAAATAATTGTTTTATTTTTATTAACTCTTTAACGTTTAAGGTGGTAATCTTGTTGTAAGAACATTTTAAATGTGTTATATTTTTGAAATATTGTATCCCTTCTAAAGTTGAAATATTAGAATTATCTACAGCTAATTGATGTACTTTATTTGCTTCAACAATTTGAATATCACCATCATTATTAGTGTCTATCTTAATTGGATTATTTGATGAATCAAAAGCAATCAAATTTATTGTGCTTGCCTCCAACAACTTCGCTTTAAAATTCGAATCCGGAATATTAATAATCTGTGCTTGTGTGTTTACTGCAAAAGTTAGTAAAACAAATAAACAAATGGTTTGTATAAATTTATGCATGAAGTATAATTTCAAACAAATATACAACAGATAATATTTATATGCAAAAAATAAAATGTGATTGGTGAAACTAATTAGTTATAATGGAAACGACAAGAGATAATTATAATTTCAGTATCTGTAACTTTGTAAACTAGTCGATGTTCGTCGTTTATCCTTCTCGACCAAAACCCTTTAAAATCATGTTTTAAGCCTTCAGGTTTACCAATTCCTGTAAAAGGTGTTTTCTGTATATCTGCAATAAGTTCAATTATTTTTTTCAATAGTTTTAGTTCATTTTTAGACCAAAATTGCAAATCTTCAAATGCTGCATTTTCAAACAACACCAATCTCATTTCAATAAACTTTTAAGTTGCTTATTATCTAAGTGTACCAACTTTTCTCTTTTTTTTATATTCTTAATAGAGTTTAAAATTCTTTTATGATTTGCTTCATTAGACATAAGATATGCAGTTTCATCTAATTCTGTTTCTATTGTCAATTTTATTTTTTGACCTTTAAAAACTTTCTTAACATATGAAACAAAATCAACTGATAATTTATCAGCTTCGATATGTTGTACAATATTCATCTAATTACTTTTTGTGATGTAAAAATAAGAAAAAATACACTAAATGATGATAATTAAAGTAGAAATAAAGAAAATGAAAATATCTTAAAATAATCATAAATCTCTAAATGCCACCACACCTTTATATTCTGCCTCAAAATCATGCAGATTTTTTTTAGCAGTATCAGGTGTATAATTCAATTGCTGATTGAAGTAGGTATCCAGTTCATTTAGACAGCCATTCAATTCTGGTCTTTCAAAATATAACCTACCGGTTCTGCGGATAATGAAATCAGCCGTATTGTTGGTCATTTCGTTTT
>DAOORG010000389.1:0-2453 GCA_035389165.1 Chitinophagales bacterium | reverse complement strand
TTTGTGGTCCCGCATGGGCTCGAACCATGGACCCCCTGATTATGAGTCAGGTGCTCTAACCAGCTGAGCTACAAGACCGATGAATCAACGATTCATTTCCGATAATTATCGGAAGGAGTGCAAATGTACGTTTTTACCTTGAATTTCAAAAATGAAATTTAGTTTACTAAAAATCATAAATAGTGGCCAATACCGTTTCACCAACTGCCTGCAAAGTCAATTTATCGATTATATCCATATCGTCTTCGTGTGTGTGCCAGTGTGCAGCAAATCCTGTTTTTGTGGTATATGTTCGGTTAATGATATCTATCGTCGGAATTTTCGTCAGCTGATTGATGTAGTAATGGTCATCTATAATCTGACTAGTCAATTCTTTCTGAAAGAAATTACTGTATCCTAACTGAGCAGCAATATTCCACACACGTTTCATGAAATCCGATGCATACTGCATGGAAATACCTTCGTACGTAAAAGTGGCACCTTTTGCACCTACCATATCCAATAAAATTCCGTTTTCTGCCGTGTAATTGGCCACATGCGGATTTTTACACCAATACTGTGTTCCTAAACAGTAAAAATCACCTTGTTTTTGGTCTAGTTCATATTCCGGCTGACCGTAATCCTCCACATCCAGAAAAATTAAATCTATGCCTATTTGAGGATTCTTTTTCTGTAATTGTCTGGCTAGTTCCAATAAAACTGCCGAGCCGCTGGCTCCATCATCAGCAGCTAAAATTGGTTTTGCCACTGCACTGTCATCACGGTCGGCAAACGGTCGCGCATCCCAGTGTGTGCAAATCATCAGCCTGCGTTTTACTTCAGGATTGTAAGAAGCAATTACATTAATACAGGGAACAGATTTCCCGGTATAGACAACAACATTGGTTCGCTGCATTATTACACTTGCACCATAACTCTTTAATTTCTGTTCAAAATAGGCAGCACATTTCTGCTGTGCCAGCGTTCCCGGTACTCGTGCACCAAAAGCAAGTTGCTGTTCTATAAATGTGTAGGCGGAATCTGAAGAAAATTCCGGTTTACTTATAGTTGCAGTCGTTGTTGTAGCTATTTGTGTGTCATTTTGTTCATTAAAAAATTTGCAGGATGAAAAATTGAAAATTATCAATATTAGAAACACACCTCTTAATCTCCTCTCAAGAGGAGAAACCGCAAGTGCAATTCTTTTTCGTAAACCAGATTTTATGAATCGCTTATATATGAAAATCTGCGGACTTTTGGCCATTAACCATTGACTAATTAACCTCATAGGTAGTTCCTTCTTTACTGTCTTTAATTTCTATGCCTGCAAATTTCAGCGCATCCCTGATTTTATCTGAAGTTGCCCAATCTTTATTTTCACGAGATTGTTTACGAATATCTATTACTAACTGCATCACTTTATCTAAAGCAACATTATTTCCTTCGCTTGCTTCATCAGTTAGACCTAATACATCAAACAAATATCCTTTGTAAGTTGCTTGCAAAAGCTTGAATGCAGCCTTTGAAATGTTACCCACTTTCTTACCGTCATTATAATAAATATTAATTTGCGTAGCGATTTCGTGTAATACAGCCACCAGTTTCGGTGCATTAAAATCATCATCCATCACTTCCTTGCAGCTGTTACACAAATCGGTAATCAGCTTATCTTGCTGTTCATCGGGTTGTGTTACATCAAACTTCAATTCCGACAAATATTTAGCAGCATTCATCAATTTGCGCAAGCCTTTTTCAGCATCTTGCAACCCTTTAATCGTGATATCCAATTCTGAAGAATAATGTGATTGCATAAACAAAAAGCGAACCGTCATCGCAGAATAAGGTTTGTCTAACAACGGATGTTCGCCAGTGATAAATTGCATTGGAAGTATAGAATTTCCCAGCGATTTGCTCATTTTTTGTCCGTTAAAATTCAACATATTGGTATGCATCCAATAGCGCACCGGCTCGCTGCCACACGCACCTATATTTTGTGCTATTTCACACTCGTGGTGCGGAAATTTTAAATCCATACCACCTGCGTGAATATCAAATTGTTTACCTAAATATTTGGTACTCATCACCGAACACTCTAAATGCCAGCCCGGAAAACCGCTGCCCCAGGGTGAATTCCACTGCATAATATGTTCCGGTGAAGCCTTTTTCCATAAAGCAAAATCTATTGAATTACGCTTTTCATCTTGTCCGTCCAAATCGCGGTAACCGGCAATCAATTCATCAATGTTTCTGCCGGAAAGTTTACCATAATTATTGCCTTTTGCGTTATAGGCATTCACATCAAAATACACACTTCCATTGGATTCGTAAGCAACGCCATTGTCAATTAATTGCTGTGTCATTTCAATTTGCTCTACAATATGACCGGTAGCAGTTGGTTCAATCGTTGGTGGCAGCAAATTAAAAATTCTGCAAACTTCATGGAAACCAACCGTATATTTTTGTACGATTTCCAT
>DAOORG010000388.1:0-2483 GCA_035389165.1 Chitinophagales bacterium | reverse complement strand
ATTTTTGTTTTTTCATCAGCAGTTAATGCAATGCCGAGTTGGCTGTTTCTTTGTAGAATAGTATCTAAAGTTGATGTTGATTTAACAACGCCGCTGCTATAATGATTCAGCACTTCATCTAATGTTACGAATCGGCCATCGTGCATATACGGACCTGATTTTTCTACATTACGCAAGCTGGGTACCTTAAATTTGAAACTATCGCTTGCCAATGCCGAAACTCTGAATCTGCCCAGGTCTGATGTGAGCGGTAAACCGTTGTTTCTAAAGGAAAAATCAGTAAATAAAACACCGGTATGACAAGTCGCACATTTGGATTCAAACAAGGAAAGTCCTGCTTTTTCCGTTGCAGAAAGTGCATTTTTGTTGCCTTGCAGAAAATCGTCATACTTAGACTGATAAGATTCCAGAGATATCATAAATATAGACAATGCCTGAAATAAACGAAGAGATGTGATATCAGTTGTGCCAAATGCTTCTTTAAACATAGACGGATAATTACTATCTGTATTTAGTTTTGTCAGCACATTTGAAACGGTTTCATCCATTTCTACAGGATTTTGAATGGGATTTATATGGAACAAATCCAAATCTCCAACACCACCGTCCCAGAAAAATAAAGGTTGCCACGCAAGATTAAATAATGTCGGTGAATTTCGGGTACCCAACAGATTATCGATACCATGACTGACTCTGTGTCCGGCATGTGTGAATGCTGCACTTTGCTGGTGACAGCTGCCGCACGAAATTGTGTTGTCTCTGGATAATTTCGCATCGTAAAATAATTTTCTTCCTAATTCGCGCTTTACGTTTGAATAGGGATTTTCAGAAAAATTATACAACGGTGCCGGAAATCCTTTCGGAACTATAAATCCATTGTCCTCTGTTGGCTCAACAGATTCCGGTTTGGTACATTGTACAAGCAAAAGAATAAAAAAAAGGTATATGAAATGCTTTTGCATGGATTGTTATTTAAGGTAATTTAAATTCAGCTGCAGTAAAATGTGTTATACTGCAGCTGATTAACTTTATTGTTTTTTGGTGCTGTTTACACAGAACAAAATTTTCTGAACTGAATTTTACTCAGCATGTATATGATCTATGCTAAACATGTTTTTGTAGTTTTCTGCAATTTTTGGTGCATTTGGTCCACCCATCACAACAGGTGTAGTTGGAACGCTTATGTTGTTAGGACCATTTACCACTTTTAATGCATCTACAACGGTATGTAAGCTTTTGTGGTTATTACTTCCGAAGCTTTCTACACCTGAAGGGAATGTTAAAGTAATAGTCCTGATATTATTAGTAGTAGGAGAAGAATATCCGCCAAAGCCGCCAATATGGTACATAAATTCAGTACCCGGTGCAGTAGAAAAACTACCTTCTGTTTTTACGAAAATATAACCTGAATTCCATACCCAATACATATCGCTATGCGTTACGATATCCAATACACCGGTTCTTTCTGATGCAGGTGCCGTAGATTTTAGTGAGTCAACACCAATGGTGAACGTAACAGATACATATTTTCCAGCCGGTACATTATTGAATTCAACAGTTTGTGAGGCTGCTTCTGATTCATCAATTAAGAAATAGCAAGAATCTTTTGGAACTGTATAACTGCTGCCATCTTCTTTGTTAAAGATGAAATTACTTACATAGTATTTGAACAGAGAAAAGTTCATAGAGTCGTTGTTAGCGTTTTTATACCAGGTCGTGTTTAATTCCAAATCCGCGGTACCGGCTCTGTTATCAAATTCGATAGCGACCATTCCGGGCCCTTCAATTTCCTCCTTTTTGCAGGAAGAGATGAAGGATATAATTGCTAACGATAGGATTGTAATAAAGTGTATTTTTTTCATTTTAAAAATTTTAATTGAGTTGTTTTGATAATTTGTTTGTTAAAAGGACCATTTTAATCAAAGAGATGAATAAAATCAGGAACAATAAAAAAAGCAGTCCTAAGTTGGCTGGTAATAAAAACAGTACAATACCGGTTGTAAACAACAAACTGTATTTTAAGAACTGCAGACCGTTAATTTCTCTGCCGGTAAGTTTGTTGTAAGACAGCTCCATCAGGAAGAATGTCGAAATCAACAACGTTACAACGGAAATGATAGTTACAATAGTGTCCATGTTTGTTAATTACATTGGGTGAATATGAAAGTTTACAGATTTACTTGCCGTATTTCCATTGTGATCTTCAGCATTTACAATTAATGTCGCATCCGTGTGTGCGTCTGCCGGAACAAAATATTTTTTGTTTATGACAAACGGACTATCATGCGTGTGAGATGCCGGTTTATTATAAAGCGTATCTGTCGTGCCTTCTTTAACAATAGTAAAACCTACTTCGTGTAAATCGGCATCTTCTACTTTAAAGTTAATTGTAACTGAATCAGCAGATTCAAATTCCTGATTCGTGGTAGGTGTAAAGATAGTGATAACCGGATTTTCGGAATCGTCTACTTTTTTACATGCAA
>DAOORG010000387.1:0-2490 GCA_035389165.1 Chitinophagales bacterium | reverse complement strand
TTTTACAGCGCCAGAACCTGAATCTGGTAAGTCTACCAATTTCTCCACCCGGGCAATTAGTATTTCATCTAACGGCTGCAAATATAAGAAGTCGCGGTTGATATTATATCAATTCCAAAAATAAACTACATAAAAAAAGAGCAACGTGGTTGCTCTTTTATATTCGGTGGCTGTTTGTCTCAGATAAACAACATATGTGTGCCTAAGCCACTGCCTTGTTTGTAAAAATCGCCTACGGTAATTACTCCGTGAATGTCTGCGTACATGTCTTCTTTTTTATAGTGAAACATATCCATCGCAAGTTTGCATGCCCAAAGTTTTACACCGGAAGCAACCAGTATATCTAAAAATTCGTGCACATCCGGCATGTCGATTTTCTCCATTTCTTTTTTCATCATAGAAGTTGCCAGCGCTTCCATGCCGGGCAAGCCGCCTAAAAGTGTAGGCATGTGCATGGCTGGATTACCAACGGTGGCTATATGCAAATGTTCCAGCTTTTCTTTGTGTATGGCTTCTAATCCAAAAAAAGTAAAAAACATTTCTGCTTCTATGCCTTCCATTCTTGCGCCGTTGGCGAGCACAAACGCTGCGTATACATTTTCCAGTGTTGCTTTGGAAAGTATAATCATCATCTTTTTGATTTCTCCGTTAAACTCGTTCATATCGTTTTGTTTTAAGTTTTAAAAATTAAATACAACTTGCCGGTTTCGGTATTCCTGCAATTTTTGAAGATGTTTTCAAAGGTGCCATAGGAAACAACTGATAGAATTCTTTGATATCTACCACACCGCTTTTGCCTATTTTACGGATGCTCAGCGGCGATTCATTTTTAAATTCATTTTGTAAATAGTCAATTACTTCCCAATGTCTGGGTGTCATTTCAATGTTTGATTCTTTGGCTAAGGCATCGCCAATTTCTTTGTCCCATTGTTTAAAATCAGTCATAAATCCTTCGTCGTTGACGGTAATAGATTTTCCTGCAATAATTTTTTCCATTGTATACTTGTTTTAATTGTTATTCATAATGTTTACCTGCTTCTTTCATTTCTGCTGAAACAAATGGTATATGTGTTCCTTTCAGCAACATATTCCAATACACCCAACGGAACGCTAATTTGCCCATATGATTCATGCGGCTTTCTTTTAATAAGCGCAAAGGTCCGACACCCGGAAACGGAAAAGTGCCTTCAACGGGTTCGTGTGTGTAGTTAAAATCTATCAGTAAAGCTTTGCCGTTGCCGGTTTCAATAAAGCAGTTGGCATGTCCGTCAAAGGTTTCGTTTAAAGGTTCACCGTTTATAAAATGCAGAATATTAGTAGTCAGTATTTCTGCTTCGAAGTGCGCTACCGAACCTGCTTTAGAAGCCGGAATATTAGAAGCATCACCAATTACAAAAATATTAGGTTTCACTTTGGATTGTAAGGTTGCTTTATCTGTTGGCACATAATTTAAATCATCTCCAAAACCGGAACGCTCCATGATGGCGTCGCCTTTATTGGTGGGCACGGTTACGAGTAAATCAAATGGAAGAACGCGGCCGCCATAATCTACGATGGTTTTATTTTCGTTATCGACATGCTCTATAGCAAAATCGCTTTCTATTTTTATGTTTTTATCTACCAGTAAATGCTCTAAGGTTTCTGTGGCTTTTGGTTTAGTGAAAGCACCGCTTAACGGCGTTACAAAAGTAATCTCAACTTTGTCGCGCATTTCTTTATGTCTGAAAAAAGAATCTGCCAGAAAGGTAAATTCTAAAGGCGCTACCGGACATTTTATAGGCATCTCGGTGATATGCACCAGCAGTTTACCGCCTTCCCATTCTCTGAGTTTATTGCGCAATGCTAAAGCACCTTCAAAGGTGTAGAAATCAAAAACAGATTTTTGCCATTCTGCACCTTTCATGCCTTCTACTTCTTCGGGTGCAATTTTTGCGCCGGTGGCAATGATTAAAATATCATAACTTATGGTAGTGCCGTCTGCCATATTCACCAGATTTTCATCAGGTGCAATGCGATCTATTTTTGCTGTAATTAATTCAACACCTTTTGGTATAAATTCTTTTATCGGTTTGATGATGTCGTCCGGTGTGTACATATCAAACGGCAGAAACAAATAACCTGGCTGGTAGTGGTGTTCTTCTCTTTCATCGATAATAACAATAGACCAGTCTTCTTTTTTAAGATGATGTTTTAAATGATTGGCCATCATGGTTCCGGCAGTTCCTGCACCTAAAATGAGTATCTTCTTCATATACTTACGCTTTGTTACGCTGATTAATGAATTAAAGTTACCCGTAATTAAAGCGAATGCATATGATAATTATCATGTGCCGTGCTCATTTTAATCAGGTTTATAAAAGAAAAAAAGTAAAAAATTGGTGTGTGAGCAGCAGCAAAAAACGTTGCTGAAAATAGGATTGTGAAAGCAAAAAAAATGTGACCACGACTGGATTCGAACCAGCACACCGTTTCCGGCACTACCACCTCAAA
>DAOORG010000386.1:0-2518 GCA_035389165.1 Chitinophagales bacterium | reverse complement strand
TATTGATTCAACGTATTATTGGCTTCATGATCCACAATTCTTTTATAACGGTAATTCATTTAATGAGATTAATGGTAAATATGTAGTAGGTATTCCTAAATATAATCAACAGTGTATTGGACAGAATCTTGATCCCAATTGCGGTATTTCAATTTCAAACTTTAGTATACATGCTTATACATTAGAAGCAAATGGAATCTTAATTAAACAAGATACTTTTTCTTTTAATAATACATATACTAATGATAATAATTTTATGAGTTATGCATCACAAATAGCTATAAGTGATATAATTCCTACATCCAATGGATATAGATTCAGGTTGTATAATTATTATCAAAATCCATCTCAAAATTTTTCAATTTATATAACTGATTATAATACACTTACAAATACTGCAAGTGCAGTAAATAAAATAAATTATGTTAAAGACAATCCTTATGGTTTGTTAATCTCTAATCCGCACCTTAAAAAAGGTTTTATATTTTCAAATTCATCTTCATTTAATTTCTATAACTTCAATTCCACCTATTCATCCGCTACTCTCAACCAAAACTCTGTAAAGCCAATACCTGATAGTTTTTACATGTATTATCCAAATCGTTTCCAAAAGACTATTGATTATCGAACCACTTGGATTGATGAAAATATTGACACTTCGTATTTATTATTAGGAAAAATCACTCTTAAAGATTCAGGTACTTTCTTGTCTATTATTCAATTGTCTAATTCTTTTGGTGTGTATACAGGCAATGTCTATAAAGACAATAACAACAATTGCAGCTTTGATACTATTACAGATACACCTTATAAATACCGTACAGTAGAAGTCACCAAAACCGATGCACCATTGCCTTATAAATACTACGATTTTACCGATGCCAACGGTAAGTTTGAAATCTTTGCAGATACCGGAAACTTCTCTGCAAAAGTATTTCCTAACAGTGATTTATGGTCAGCTTGTCCTAGTGTACATAATTTTAGTTTAAATAATGCCAACGATACCGTCATTCAAAATTTCTATTTGCAACGCTTACTCAATTGTCCTAAACTTTCCGTATCTATTGCTACTGATAGATTGCGTTCGTGTATTGATAATTCTTACTATATCAACTATTGCAACCGAGGCACCGCTGATGCTGTTGATGCTTATGTACAAGTAACTTTTGATTCAGCTCTTATCGTAAACAGTGCATCGCTACCATATACTCATGTCGGCAATGTGTATAGCTTTCAGGTAGGCACGATAAAAGAAGATAGCTGCGGACAGTTTATAGTATCAACCACCTTAAATTGTTCTACACCATTAGGCATCACTCATTGTGTTACTGCGCACATTTATCCGGATAGTCTTTGCGCGACGGTAGATCCGCGTTGGGACAGGTCAAATGTTGCAGTGGATGGAAAGTGTTTGGGTGATTCTGTTTTATTTAGAATTCGCAATATTGGAACTGGAAATATGTCGGTTCCTAAGCAATATATAGTGATAGAGGATAATGTACTTCGTATAATACCAATAAATTTTCAGCTGAATGCCGGTCAGGAGTTATTGATAAAGCGACCTGCCAATGGTACGACACAACGATTGGTGGCAGAGCAGACAGATTATTTTCCATATCCAAGCCATCCAACAGCTGTAGTAGAAAATTGCGGAGGATTGAACGCCGGATTTGTAAATCAGTTTCCAAATGATGATGCAGCAGATTTTATTGCAGTGAATTGTACTCAAAATATTGGTTCTTTTGATCCAAATGATAAGAATGGAATTCCTGAAGGTATAAATACAGAGCATCTTATAGAAAAAAATACTGACATTGATTATAGAATTCGTTTTCAGAATACCGGAACGGATACAGCATATGATGTTTATATATTAGATACTTTATCACCCAAACTGGATGTTGCAACGTTACAGATGGGCGCAGCATCACATGCCTACAGATATGAAATTTACGGAGATGGACATGCTATATTAAAAGTTGTTTTTCCCGGAATTAATTTAGTAGATTCTTTTAAAAACGAACCTTTATCGCATGGTTTCTTTACCTATAGAATATCACAGGATTCTACAAATGAGAAAGGAGATATAATTTACAATGCTGCTGATATTTATTTTGATTCAAACCAGCCTGTGAAAACAAATACTACTGTTCACACTATTACGGATGTGCTTTTTAGTATAATTTCTACAGTAATTGAAAATAAATGGCAAGTATCTGTATCTGCATATCCAAATCCATTCAGAGACAAATGCACTATTGAAATCAATACAAAAAATAGTATTAATGGTGTTTTCCATTTTTCACTATTTAATCTGTCAGGGCAATTAATTGAAGAACAATATGTCCGAGACAAAGTTGAAGTTGCAGCAAATAATCTATCGGACAATATTTACTTATATAGAATTGAGTATGCAGGAGATTTAGTAAGTGCCGGTAAAATTATAAAGAATTAAACTACTCAAAAATCATCATTTCCAATTACAAAAACCAAATAACTGTTGCTTATTTTTAGCACA
>DAOORG010000385.1:0-2528 GCA_035389165.1 Chitinophagales bacterium | reverse complement strand
GTGAATGGTCGTTTGGTCTATGTTTTTTCGCAGGATTTCACGGTGTTTGGTGGTTCTTTATCTGAAACGCATGCCGAAAAAATTTGTAAAATAATGGATTTGGCAGCTAAAACCGGTGCACCGGTAATCGGATTAAATGATTCCGGTGGTGCACGTATTCAGGAAGGTGTCGTTTCTTTAGGTGGTTATGCTGATATTTTTCATAGAAATGTACAATTTTCCGGCGTTGTTCCTCAAATTTCTGCCATCATGGGACCATGTGCCGGTGGTGCGGTCTATTCTCCAGCCATGACTGATTTTACATTGATGGTAGAAAATACGTCTTACATGTTTGTTACCGGACCCAACGTAGTAAAAACAGTAACACACGAAGAAGTAACTTCAGAAGAATTAGGCGGTGCACATACACATGCCACTAAAAGCGGTGTTACTCATTTTACGGCAAAAAATGAAGTTGCCTGCATACAACAAATCAAAAAATTATTGAGTTATTTGCCGCAAAATTGTGAAGAATCAGCGCCTAATTATCCATATGAAACCAAAGGTTCAGAAATCAGAGAGACTTTAAAAACGATTTTGCCTGCAAATCCGAATCAGCCATATGACATTCGTGATGTGATTGCACACACAACAGATGAAAATTCATTTTTTGAAGTACACAAAGCGTTTGCTGAAAATCTTGTAGTTGGTTTTGCCAGAATTGCCGGTCGAAGCATAGGCATTGTTGCCAACCAACCTGCCTATTTAGCCGGTGTGCTCGACATCAACAGCAGCAGGAAAGGAGCAAGGTTTACGCGTTTTTGTGATGCCTTCAATATTCCATTATTAGTATTAGTGGATGTTCCAGGCTTTTTACCAGGCACCGATCAGGAATGGCATGGAATTATTGTAAATGGTGCAAAATTATTATATGCATTAAGTGAAGCCACGGTACCGAAAGTAACCGTGATAACACGAAAAGCATATGGCGGTGCTTATGATGTAATGAATTCAAAACATATTGGCGCTGATATGAATTTTGCCTGGCCAACTGCAGAAATTGCCGTTATGGGACCAAAAGGTGCTGCGGAAATTATATTCAAAAATAAAATTAAACAAGCTTCAAATCCGGAAGCCAAATTGCAGGAAAAAGTAGATGAGTATACAGAAACATTTGCCAATCCATACAAAGCTGCAGCACGTGGTTTTATTGATGAAGTGATTAGTCCGGAAGAAACCAGAATTAAACTGATTAAAGCATTCCAAATGCTGGAAAATAAAGTAGTGAATTCACCAAAGAAAAAACACGGAAATATTCCTTTGTAATTATTGTGAACAACTAGCTAATTTATTCACTTAAAATTCATAAATTTGGTTTAAATCCACTTTTATGAAAAGAATAGTTTACGTATTAATCTCATTTATTGTTATCACTTCCTGTATTCCTACAGGCACGCAGCCAGGTATTGGTCAGAATGACCTAAGTTTAAATCTGGAAAAAATCGTCATTTCTTCTTGTTGCTATCAGACCGGAAATTTGTCTATTTTCAGAAATATGCAGGCAAAAAATGCAGACTTGTATATTGCCATGGGTGATAATATGTATGCAGATAATATCCTGAGCACACCGGATTATCCGGCATGGATTCAGGCGCAATATGATTTACTGAAAAACAATCCTGATTATAACAATTTCAGAGCTTCTTTAGCTTGTATTGCTACCTGGGATGACCATGACTATGGATTAAACAATGCAGGAAAAGAATTTCCATACAAAGTTCAATCGAAAGAGAAATTTATGCAATTCTGGCAAGTGCCATCTACTTCTGATATCAGAACAAGAGATGGTATTTACACTTCTTATTTATATGGTGATGCAGCACACAGAGTGCAGGTGATTATGTTGGATTGCAGAACATTTTTAGATGTACTTAGTAATGAACCCATTTCGCCAACTTCAGATACCACAAAAACTATCTTAGGTGCTACACAATGGGCTTGGTTGAAACAAGAATTGCAAAAACCGGCAACTGTTAGAATAATAGTTTCCAGTACGCAATTCAGCACTGCGCACAATGGCTGGGAAACCTGGGCAAACTATCCGCACGAAATGCAGAAATTCTATAAAACCATTAAAGATGCCAATGCAGAAGGTGTGTTTGTAGTTAGTGGTGACGTGCATTATGCAGAAATCAGCAAACGTTCTCCAGCAGGTCAGTATCCGATTTATGATTTTACTTCCAGCGGATTGACACATACAGAAGGTAATGCTTCGGTAAATCCTTTCCGTGTAGGAAATGCTTACAGAGCCTTGAATTTTGGTGTTATCAATATCGACTGGAATGCAACACCTGTAACGTTAAAGTTTGATGTATGTGCATTTAACGGTGACGTAGTACAGCAACAAATTATACCTTTAGATGAATTGAAATTCTAATAATGAGCAACTTATAAAAAAAGCGGAACGTTTATCGTTCCGCTTTTTTTATCTTTCTTTTGCAATGAAATACATGCCTAAACTAAAGATGAAATTTCGATAAAAATAACTT
>DAOORG010000384.1:0-2550 GCA_035389165.1 Chitinophagales bacterium | reverse complement strand
TTTCCTTCGAACTTTCCCGGCTTCCAATTCGGCATTTCTTTTACGATACGATATGCTTCTGCATCTAAAAAGGTATTAATACTTTTAACTATTTTTATATCCGTAATTGAACCATCAGTATCAATAGTAAAACTTAAAATCACCTTTCCTTCAATGCCATTTCTTTGTGCAATTTTCGGGTATATCAGTGTTTGTCCGATATACTTGTATAATTCGGATAATCCACCAACAAATTCAGCTAATTCCTGATAAGAACAATATTCTATTTTGTTACCATCTTCATCAAAACATGCTCCATTTTTCCATTCTCCGTTTTGCCATTGCTCAGCTCTTTTTACTGTTCCATTTTTATAGAATACTTTAAATTCACCGTCTAACTTATTTTCAACATAATTACAGGACAGCCTTTTTTCACCGCTTATATACCATTCTTCATATTTTCCATTTTTTATTCTAAGATTACTCTTTACATTATTTTCTTTGTTAGAAAATGTTTTATCATACACTTCATAGGCAACCATAAAATTATCTGACTGCAAATAATTAACTGTGTATAAATGTATATTCGGATTGGTTCCTGCAGATATACTGTAACCTTCAGCAATATCTCGTTGACAACTATGAAGAAATCCGTTTTCAAATTTGTAAAAAGCCGTGTCTTTATGCACTATGCTTGTATCGGATTGTGCTGATAGTTTAAATGTAAACAATAACAGGATCCATAATAATTTTGTTTTTATCATAATATCTATAGTTCGATTTAATTATTATTCATTTTAGTTTAGTTAAACTCTGATTCAAGACTTTTGATAATGAAATTTACAGATACTTAACTAAGATAACTTATAATTGACTGACCTCATCGGTTGGATGTGTCACCAAACATTTGTGCCCAATATTTAGTTTTGCAACTCTATTATAAATAGTAAACTTCAAATGTTGACTTAAATATTTTTTTGAAATGTCCTAACTATTAAATTCTATAATTCATAAAGTTAGTCATCCTAAAAACCAACACGCAAAGATATTAAAATAATAAATGCTTTCAATGTATTATTAATAACTTAAATGCGAGATGAAAATAGTATTATTTAGTATAATAGTTATCTACAACTCGAAAAGTATAGGGCATAAAACCTGTTTATTTTTATCCATGCCTTTAAATTATATATCTACCTTTGTCGCATTAAATATTGATAATGAAAACTATTCTTTTGTTGTTCGGCTTTCTGCTATTTATTACGATTTCCTTTGCTGCAGATACCACGTGGTATGACGCAAAATGGAAAAAAACAGATCGTATCAGCGCCACTTATTTCAGACCGGCTCCGCAAAAAACGGGCAAGCTTTATCATATAGTAGATTATTACAAAGATGGCATCATGCAAGGCGATGGCTGGTCGTATAGCGATACTGCTGAGATTTGGGAAGGCAGATTGAATTATTACCACAGAAATGGAAATATCCAATCCTTCCTGACCTATAAAAACAATATTAAATCGGATACCTGTAAGCAATTTTTTCCGAACGGCGACTTATCCGGAATTACGTTCTATAAAAATGATCAGGTGAACGGACCCTATATCGAGTATTTTAAAAATGGAAAAATAAAAAGACAGGCAACCTATCAGGATGGCAAAGTGGATGGCACATACAAAGAGTATTTCGAATCAGGAATCTTAAAAAACAAAACCATTTACAAAGCAGATTTAATTTCGGATACTTCTTTTACCTATTTTGAAAACGGCAAATTAAGTGAACTGATGCCATTTGATAACGGCCTCAAAACCGGCACACATCTTAAATATTATGAAACCGGTGAACTGAACGAAAAATTTGATTATAAGTTTGGGCAAATGGACGGCAAAGCGCTCTCTTACTATAAAAACGGTAAAATAAAACAGTCGGCTTCGATGAAAAACGATGAGTTTCATGGCGCTTTTAAAGAATATTATCCGGATGGCAGTTTGTCCGGTGAGTTAAATTATGTGCTTGGAAAAGCTGAAGGAAAAGTGATCAATTATTTCAGAAATGGAAAAGTGGAACGCACCGCATTTTATGAGCATGACCAGAAAAATGGTCCGTACAATGAATTTGATGAAGATGGCAGGGTACTCATTGATTGCTATTATAAAGACGGAAAAATGACCGGTCATTGTTTTGAATTATCGTATGACGATGAAGGTAAGTTATCAAATAAAACTCCTTTAGATTACCATCTTTATATTGAAGATTTTATTGAGCAACGCATACCCAATCACAGAATGACAGTGAGCGGATCACCGGACAGAACGCTGGAACTAAAAAATAAAAATGGCGTCGTGACTACCACAGGTACTTTAAAAAATGGAGAACAACAAGGTGAATGGAAGTATTATAATGACAAAGGAGATTTGTTGATGAAAGAGTATTTTGAAAATGGACAATTAAATGGCGAACGAATTCTATTTAACAGTAAAGGTGCTGAAATAAAGAAAATACCGTACAAAAACGGCTTGCTGCATGGCGTAGTGGTGGAATGGGACGAACAGGGCGAAGCTTCTTTAAATA
>DAOORG010000383.1:0-2568 GCA_035389165.1 Chitinophagales bacterium | reverse complement strand
TATAAATTATTTCCTAAAAATACGATATATTAAACAGATTATACAATAGGACTAATTTCCAAAGAAAATATATGCAAGATAACAAGTAAATGTATTACCTTAGATATCAGGTCAATAAAACAAAATTATGAGTGTATTATACAAAATTACTGTTGCTTCTTTTTTGGTTTTTTTTTCATTTATTTCTTTAAATGTAAAAGCAAACAATCCGGAATATGAAGCCAGAAGGACTTCTTATATTGATAATGCGATAGCCAATCAGACAGGCGAAGTAATTATTTTTCAGGCTTATAAAAATTTACCGGTAGACCAGCAAAAGTTAGGAAATATCTTAACCGAATTAACCGCTAATCTTACTGCAGATTTTGATATTGTAAAATTAATTCGGGTTTTATGTTTATCTAATGGGCAATATGACAGCATCATTTTACCGGTTTTAAGACCTATACCGTTTTGGTTAGAAAAAAACGAAGACACTAAACAATACTGGTCAGAAAACCATATGATCATGTGGATGTCTTCTGACTGGCTTTTACACGAAAAATATGGAAAAACAATAGATAGTACATTAGAAAAAAGATTACGCCATTATTTGAAATTAAAAATTCAATATGGCTTCTATGAATTTTACTCTTCCGTCTATGCAGGATATTGTTTATCCGGTTTACTAAACCTGGCTGATTTTGCACAAGATGCAGAAATAAAATCTTTGGCTACACAAGCATCTCAATTGTTATTAAAAGACATTTTGAAACTTACTAATGACAAAGGTGTTTTCTTTCCAGTTGCAGGCAGAAACTATGTAAGTAAATACGAAAGTGCTTACGGACAAAATCACAACAATCTGATTTACCTTTTAACCGGCATGGGCCAGACAGAGACAGGTTCACATGCAGGCTCATTTTTAGCCACATCTAATCTTTCAATTGACGATGTTTATAACAGCTGGACACCCACACTGAATACATCATTCACTCTTGGACATACCTTGCAGAATGGTGTAAACAACATAAATAATCTAATGTCCTTTAAGGATAAAGTTATTTTCCAGTGGAGCTCCGGTGCATATTTTCATCCAGATGTAGCAACTTCTACCTTTAAACTTTTAAAAGATTTAAACTTATGGGGACATTACGAATTTGATGAATTTCAGCCTTTTTCAATTCTACCTACTGAATTGGCTTCAGGTTTTGCAGAAACAGCAAGTGCTATTAGTAAAAGTTCGGGTGTATACAATCCTACAATTTCAATATTTAAAAATAAATCTGTAACTCTATCTTCCATCGAAGATTTTTGGAAAGGAAAAGTTGGTTACCAGCAATTCCCTGTAGTTGCAAATGCAGGAACCAGTGCTGTCTTTACCATTTCTGGAACTCCTACCACAGACTGGAATGACAGACCTTCCAGAACTTCCAATACCCATTTGCCATACGTTAAACAGAAAGACAATGTATCATTAGTCATGTACAGACCTGAAAAAGGACTTGCATTGTTTGGTTATAAAGATGAAAAGTTAGATGTTTCCTTATTTTGGGAAAATGATAAATTTGATGAAATCAGAGAAAGTGGCAACTGGATTCTTGGAAGAGAAGGAAGTGGATATGTAGCTGTTAGAAGAAATTGTACAAGTGAAATTAATGGTGTCAGAGCCTGTACAAACCCAGATGGACAAACCTGGGTTATCATGGTAGGTAACAGTGATATGTACGGCAGCTTCGATGCTTTTGAACAAAAAATAAATCAGTCACAATACGAAGAAAGATGGTATTTTAATGTTCCTACATTTCAATGGGTTTATTATGCAAAGATTGTTGTAGACGGAAAAACTATAGAATATGCATGGAATGGAGATTTCCTCGCAGGACCAACCCAACCTACCGGAATCAGAAAGAATACTATTGATAATACAATTGCGGTTTTTCCAAATCCTGCAAAAGCTAATTTCAACATCGACCTATCTGATTTAAAATCAACTGCATCAATTAAGATCATAAACAGTACAGGTCAGGTAATACAACAACTGGAAAGCGAACCGAATAATGCTTTCAAAACAATTACTACTATTGGTTGGTCTTCCGGACTTTATGTGATAGAAGTATCTACAAAAGATGGTGTTTTCATCAATAAAATTTTGATTGAAAACCAGTAAGAGTTTTATAGAAAGCTAAATTTCTTAAAATTTTGTTTAAAATAAAAGAATTGGCATATTTTATGCATACTTATTCTAATTTTAGGTTAAAATTTAAGTACTGATAAGATGAGAATAGGCTACTTATTTATTTTGTTTAATTTTTGTGCTTTTGCTAATATAAGTTCTGCAGAAACTAACGCCTTTTCAACAACAAACAAAACACCCAATCCGGCAGCTATTCAATTAAAGATAAAAGGGTTTTCAAATAACTATGTAAAATTGCTGGCATTTTTGGGTGACCAACGTTATATCAGCGATTCTGCGATGGTTGATGAATCGGGAAATGCAATATTTACTAAAGATAGTGCCTATCAAAAAGGCATGTATTTTATATTGTTTCCTGATATGAAATATGCACAAATGTTGCTGGAAAAAGA
>DAOORG010000382.1:0-2571 GCA_035389165.1 Chitinophagales bacterium | reverse complement strand
GTAGTAATAACACTTACTACTTATTACTTACTACTTAATACTAAAAAAATGTACAGAAGTCACACTTGCGGAGAATTGAGAATTACAGACGTGAACAAACAGGTTCAGCTTTCGGGTTGGGTGCAAACCAGCCGTAACTTTGGTGAACTTTTATTTCTGGATGTGCGTGACAGATATGGAATCACACAAATCGTATTCAATAACAACACCAATAATTTATTGTTTGACAGAGCCAAACGATTAGGTCGTGAGTTTGTCATTCAGGTAGAAGGTATGGTAGTGGAGCGCTCCAATAAAAATCCAAAAAATCCAACCGGTGATGTAGAAATTTTAATTCAGGATTTCAGAATTTTATCAGAATCAAAAACACCACCATTTACGATTGAAAATGAAACCGATGGCGGCGATGATATTCGTATGCAATATCGTTATTTAGATTTGCGCAGAAATGAAGTACAGGAAAAAATTATTTTCCGTCATAAAGTTGGACACGAAGTACGTACGTATTTAAATGCGAATGGTTTCTTGGATATTGAAACACCTTTCTTAATCAAATCAACACCGGAAGGTGCAAGAGATTTTGTTGTGCCATCGAGAATGAATCCGGGACAATTTTATGCATTGCCTCAATCGCCACAAACGTTTAAGCAATTGCTCATGGTTTCCGGTTTTGACAAATACTATCAAATTACAAGATGTTTCAGAGACGAAGATTTGCGCGCCGACAGACAACCTGAGTTTACGCAAATAGACTGCGAAATGGCATTTGTAGAGCAAGAAGATATTTTGAATATGTTTGAAGGTCTAATTAAACATGTTTTCAAAACCGTGAAAGGAATAGAGTTAGCAGATTTTCCGCGTATGCAATATGACGATGCGATGAAATTGTATGGCAGCGATAAACCTGACTTGCGTTTCGATATGCAGTTTGTAGAAATGAATGAGTTGGTGAAAGACAAAGGCTTTGGTGTTTTTGATAATGCGGAATTAGTGATTGGTATTAATGCAGAAAACGCTGCTGAATATACACGCAAGCAATTAGATGAATTAACGGATTTTGTGAAGCGTCCGCAAATTGGCGCCACCGGTTTAATTTATTTAAGATACAATACAGATGGCACGTTGAAATCTTCTGTAGATAAATTTTACAACGAAGAAGAACTGAAAAAATGGGCTGAAGCTGCTAATATGAAACCTGGCGATTTGTTATTAGTGCTTTGTGGCAACACAGATAAAGTACGCAAACAAATGAATGAATTGCGTTTGGAAATGGGTAACCGTTTAGGTTTGCGCAAAAAAGATGATTTCAAACCGTTGTGGGTTTTGGATTTTCCTTTATTGGAATTTATAGAAGAAGACAATCGCTGGTTTGCGATGCACCATCCGTTTACTTCACCGAAAAAAGAAGACATCGAATTCTTATATACCGATCCGGCGCGCGTGCGTGCAGATGCGTATGACTTAGCGATTAATGGCGTGGAAGTTGGCGGTGGCTCTATCAGAATTTATGATAAAGCCTTGCAGGCAGAAATGTTCAAACGCTTAGGTTTTACGGATGAAGAAGCACAAAAACAATTTGGGTTCTTAATGAATGCGTTTGAATATGGCGCACCACCACACGGCGGCTTGGCATTTGGTTTCGACCGATTATGTGCGGTGTTGAATAGCGTGGAAACCATTCGTGATTTTATTGCATTTCCAAAAAATAATTCAGGCAGAGACGTGATGTTGGATTCACCGAGTACGATTGATGAGAAGCAAATGAAAGAGTTGAATATTAAGACGACGTTGTAAAATTATTCCATCTTCTTAACACATAAACTAAAGATTTTTTTGTAAATTTATATGTGGCAAAAAGCAAAAAATATCTATTGGATTTTGAAGTAGATAAATTAACAAATTCAATTGAAAATACTTTCACAGGTGATAGTTTTCAAACAGATATAATACGTTTATCTAAATATGATTTAAAATTAATATCTTCTGAGAAAGGCTGGTTATTTGATTGGAAATATGAACATGCTCAAAATGATAGAGATGTTTATAAATTAACAATTCAAAATAATCCAACAATCATTCAAGGTCTTATTAGTTTTACAATTAAAGCTGACCATGTTTACATGCACTTATTAGAAAGCGCTTCTTTTAACAAAGGAAAAAACAAAATCTATAATGGTGTTGCAGGAAATTTAGTGGCGTATGCTTGTAAGGTCTCGTTTCAACATGGCAACGATGGATTTGTTTCGTTTACTTCTAAAACACAACTGATTAGTCATTATGAAAATACATTAGGTGCATATCATTTTGGTGGACATTTAATGGTTATAGAAAATAAAGCAGCACAGATTTTAGTTGATAAATATTTTAAAAATTAAAAAAATGGGATTAATTAAAGAACCAGAAGGCATTGATTTTGTAGTAAAAAGTCGTACCTTAACAAAAGCTGAAGAAATTGCTTTGAGTAAATTTATTGCTGAAAGTAAAATACGAGATAAGAAAAAATCTTTAGTAAAAAAGATAACTCCAAAAAATAAAAAAGCAGTTGTTTAATACACCGAGTACGATTGATGA
>DAOORG010000381.1:1376-2577 GCA_035389165.1 Chitinophagales bacterium | reverse complement strand
TGTAGTCTTTCAAACTAAAATTAATATTTACATTATTAGTTGCCGGATTCGGGTAGACTTCTAAGTTATCGAAACTATTTTCAGCTTCTACAATTCCTGTAGGTGCAGAAACCGAGAATGTAGCGTTTTGAATGCAATTATTATTATCTTTTACAGAAACAGCATAGTTTCCTGCATTAATATTTGATATAATATTACTTGGTAAAGTAGTCACATTGTTAAGCAGATAAGTATATGGTGTCGTTCCACCTGTAACATTCAAGGTTGCAGTATAAGTATTTCCACTCACCAAAGTTGTATTGATGCTTACACTTAATCTTTCCGGTTGTGTAATAGATTTTGATACGGTTTTAACACAGTTGAAACCATCTTTTACCGTTACATTGTAATTTCCCGCAATAAGACCTGAAGCAGTTGAACTAGTTTGATTATTGTTCCAGGAATACGTGTAATTGCCATTTCCACCTGTAGGTATTGCTTTTAATGAGCCATTATTGCTACCATTGCAAGTCACATTCTGAATAAGATCGATAGATGCATTTAAAGTAGGTGCAACAGTAATCAGTGCAGTTTTTACCACTGAATCTTTTACAGCATCATTCAATGCCACTAATTTTATGGTATAGGTTCCGGCTGTTGTAAATGTATGTGAAGGACTATTGGTAGTATATTCTACAGAACCATTATTACCGATATCCCATCTCCATGAAGTTGGACTTCCAAGAGATTGATCCGTGAACTTTACAGTAAGAGGAGCACAGCCGTTGATTTTATCTGTGATAAATTGTGTAGTGATAGGTGTTACCTGTTGATTGCTGGTACAAACAGTTGTTCCTTTTACATGTTTTAAATAACCGCAAAATGAAGATGCTGTACTTCTTGTTATAATTTCATTTACACTTACTAAATCAGAATTAGGGCTTAATGTTCTTTTTGCAACACCATTTGCTATGGAAGGATACATAATCTCTGCACCATTGGAATTATGACCTTGACCAAATGCATGACCTAATTCGTGTAAAGCCACCGTTTGAAAATCATACTGATTAGATGGAGTTGCATCAGAGCCATAATAAAATCCGATATTTGGATTGAAAATCATATCTATGCCATCTGGAATAATCGGAGAACCTGCACATAAAGTGTAAGAAGAATAAGTTACACCCAATGCACCTGCAGGTAGCGGACAAGAAGCAGTAGA
>DAOORG010000381.1:0-1276 GCA_035389165.1 Chitinophagales bacterium | reverse complement strand
GCAGCGCCTTCCGGGTTGCTTTCACGATAATTGATACCAGTTGTTTTGGTAATAAGTCCATAGACGTTAGATCGTGTTTGATATTCTTCAAAAGGATCGCTATACTTTCCTGTGTATTTATCTAATTCAATAAATCCTTGTGCCAGCGAAAATATTTCATAGCTTTTAAATCTGCTTGAGTAGTTTAACGAAACTGTATTATCTGTAAGAAAGAAAATACCTTTTGATCCGACTTTTAATTCGGCATTTGGTTCTACAACAAGTAATCTTCCATCAATTTCTCCGCCTGGAGTAATGATTTCGATGGTAGAAGTAGCACTGCCTTTTAAAATTCCGTTTACTTGAATTGTATTAACAGTATAAATAGCAGATTTATCAGTATTCCAACAAGAATGCTGAGCTGTTACTTCTCCGTCAATAATAGTTTGTGAGTTTTTCGTTCTGTTGTCGATGGTTACTTTCGAGAGCAGACAATTTGCGTTACTACAATAGCTAAACGCTATTGCGAACAATAAGAAAAAGGGTTTCATGTTATGTTATTTATGTTTCTAAAAAAAAATAGGGTACCACAAACTTAGATACTATTTTTCGATTTGTCAATAGTAAATTAATTTATTATTAAAATAATTAATTATAAAGTAAGCTAAAACACCTATTTTTAGACCATGTTAGGACTTAAATTAGCAACAGATCCACGGTGGGTAAATTTAGCTTCTGCTTCTATTGAAGAGATACTTACAGATCATGCTTTTTGTGAACAGAAAGCAACTACTAACTGTATCAGCCTCATACAGTTATATCCTGAAAAGAATTATCTGGTCGATAAATTAATTCCAATTGTAAATGAGGAATGGTCACATTTTAAAATGGTGCTCGACGAGCTTAAAAAAAGGAATCTTCAGTTAGGCAAACAACGGCAGGATAAATATGTGGTGGCACTGCAAAATTTTTTGAGAAAAGGTGGCAGAGAAGAGGATAGATTCCTCGACAGGCTACTTATGGCAGCATTAATTGAAGCCAGAAGCTGCGAACGATTCAGATTATTGTCGTTGGATATCAGTGATGATAACCTTAAACATTTTTATCATAAATTAATGATTTCTGAAGCTACACATTACGTTTTATTTATAGATATTGCAGAGAAATATTTTGAAAAGGAAGTGGTAAAGCAAAGATGGGAAGAGTGGCTGGAATACGAAACAAAGGTATTAAGCGAATTAGAATTACGTGGTGACAGAGTACATTGATTCATTTAAAATTACTGAATGAAAGCAAA
>DAOORG010000380.1:0-2605 GCA_035389165.1 Chitinophagales bacterium | reverse complement strand
AAACTAAAATCTATTGCGACCATTGCAGTAAATGCGAATCATGTAAATCTCGTATTGAGAAAACCGTAAAGAAATTAAAAGGTGTTAAATCAGTAACATTAGATGTACCAAATTCAAGAATCAAAGTCTCATATAATCCAACAGAAACAAAGATTAAAAGCATTAGAGACCAAATCAATAAAGCTGGTTACGATGCTGATGACCAAAAGGCTGCTGCCGAATATGTAGAACAATTAGATGGATGCTGTAAACAATAATTACATGGAACACAAACACATTTACGATAAAGACGGCAAACAACTATGTTGCACTCAGGAAGAAAAAATAAATCAACTTACTGAAGAACATTCTGGGGAAAATAAACATCAACACACAGAAAGTCAAAGTACTTTCAGAATGTTTTTACCGGCAATTATTTCTTTAGCAGTATTATTAATTGCAATTGTATTTGACAATTATCTTCCGCAATCATGGTTCACAGGTTGGATAAGAATTATTTGGTATGTTATAGCATATTTGCCAGTTGGCTTACCTGTGATTAAGGAAGCATTTGAAAGCATTGCCAAAGGCGAAATATTTTCAGAATTTTTATTGATGTCTATCGCTACCCTTGGTGCATTTACAATTGGTGAATATCCTGAAGGTGTTGCTGTAATGTTGTTCTATGCCATTGGTGAAGTATTCCAGACATTAGCGGTAAGAAGAGCAAAAGCGAACATCAAGTCTTTGTTAGACCAGCGTCCTGATACGGTTACGGTTATAGTAAACAACGAAACTAAAACAGTAAAAGCAGAAACGGTAAACATTGGTGAAATCATTCAGTTAAAAGCAGGTGAAAAATTAGGATTAGATGGCGAGTTGCTTTCGGATACTGCATCTTTCAATACAGCAGCCTTAACAGGTGAAAGCAAACCCGACACCATGCATAAAGGCGAAACCGTTTTGGCTGGTATGATAAATTTGAATACGGTTTCGCAGATTAAAGTTACTACAGCATATACAGACAGTAAGCTGTCGAAAATTTTAGAGTTGGTACAGAATGCTACGGCACAAAAAGCGCCAACTGAATTATTTATCAGAAAATTCGCAAAAATCTATACGCCGATTGTTGTCTTCTTAGCAGTCGTTATTTGTGTATTGCCGATGCTCTTTGTTAATGATTATGTATTTAGAGATTGGCTATATCGCGCCTTGGTGTTCTTGGTTATTTCTTGTCCATGTGCTTTAGTTATTAGTATTCCATTAGGTTATTTTGGCGGAATTGGTGCAGCATCCCGCAACGGTATATTATTTAAAGGAAGTAACTTCTTAGATAGCATTGCCAATATCCAAAACGTGGTGATGGATAAAACAGGAACATTAACCAAAGGGGTGTTTGATATACAGGAAGTGAATATCAAGCCTGAATTTGATAAAGAGGAGATGCTGCAAATCGTAAATGCGTTGGAAAGTCAAAGCACACATCCGGTTGCTACTGCGATTCAAAAATATGTAGGAAAAGTAAATGCAGAAATCAAACTAAACAACGTTGAGGAAATTGCAGGTCATGGATTAAAAGCCAACATCAATGAAAAAGAATTATTAGTCGGTAATTTTAAGTTGATGGATAAATTCAATATTTCTTATGATGTAAATACTGGTGAACTTGTTTATACGGTAATTGCTATTGCCTATGATAAAAAATTTGTTGGCTACTTAACCATTGCCGATGAAATAAAAGAAGACGCACAAGAAGCCGTAAATAAGTTGCACAGCATGAAAGTAAAAACCACTATGTTAAGTGGTGACAAAAAATCTGTTGTAAAATTCATTGCCGATAAATTAGGAATAGATAATGCTTTCGGTGATTTATTACCGGAAGATAAAGTAAATAAAGTCAAAGAAATTAAAGACAGAAATGAAACGGTTGCATTTGTTGGTGATGGTGTAAACGATGCACCGGTAGTGGCTTTAAGCGATGTAGGTATCGCAATGGGTGGCTTAGGCAGCGATGCGACAATTGAAACAGCCGATGTGGTAATTCAGAATGATGAACCCTCAAAAATTGCAATGGCTATTAATATAGGCAAACAAACTAAAAAAATAGTTTGGCAAAATATAGGGTTGGCATTCACAGTAAAAGCCGTTGTTTTGATACTCGGCGCAGGTGGTATAGCTACCATGTGGGAAGCCGTCTTTGCAGATGTGGGCGTAGCACTGTTAGCTATCTTAAATGCTGTTAGAATACAACAAATGAAGTTTTAGACCTGCATTGATTTGACTTTTTAACAAAATATAAACTATTTGGTATTGCAAATAACTGAAATTAAGTATAACTTTGAACTATAAGTGAAGTACAAGACAAACATACCTGCATTACTAATGGCACTATTGGTGTTCACTGCAAGTAATGGTATATCACTATCGGAGCATATTTGCAATACTAATCGCACACACGACTACTCGTTATTTAAGAAGGCAGATTGTGGCATGGAAGAACCGGTGGCAACTTGTTGTCCTGGTAAGTCAGAGGATAAAAATAAGTGCTGTCAAAATAAACAATTTTTCAAAAAACTGTCAATTGAAGGTTTTACTGCAAATCAAATAGAGTTAAAACCTTTCGAAA
>DAOORG010000379.1:0-2624 GCA_035389165.1 Chitinophagales bacterium | reverse complement strand
AACAATTGGTTACAGCATTGATTACAGCTCGTTTTCCTGAATGTACACTTCTTGCCTGCATATAACCGGCTCTTAAATTTGGCGGAATCAATATCCATAACATATTGTCCCATGCATAATCACCAAAAAACTTAGGAAATATTACTTTTATTTTAGCATTTTTATAAATTGGTGTCGAGTCTGCAATGATATAAAGTGTTTTAGCACTATACGTATTGATTAAAAAAGAGTCTGTTTGTAATTGAGTACGGAAATCATCTTTTATAGAATTTTGTGCACTTACAACTACAGAAATTACAACAAAAAATACGAATAAATACTTTTTCATAACCAATATTATACCTTTTAAAATGTCAGTGTTTATTTATGTTATTTTAGTGCATAAACATAAATCATATTACCTAACTATTGCGGTACAAATAAATGGACTTGTCATAAAAAAAACAGATAATTATAATGTCTTATTATTGACATTCAATCAGATATAAACTAAAAATGTCATTTTTATAGAGAAATATACACTATATGAATTCTATAATTTCTTAATAAAATACAGAATATTATAATACAACACCATCGATATATCGGATAAACTCTAGTAAAAAAAGATAAAGAATAAAATCGATTATTTCAATTTACTATTTCTCACACCATAAGTGAAATAAATCAACAAACCGATAGCCATCCAAACTAAAAAACGCATCCAATTGACGAATCCTAACGTTGATACCAATAAGGAACAGCTTAAAAATCCCAACACAGGAATTAAAGACCATTTTTTTGTAAACGTTTTAAATGCCATGTATATGGCTACCAATATAAATGCCCAAAACGGCAATTGATGTTTCCATTCCTCAAAACCTTTATCAAATGGAAAAGTAGCTTCTATGTTAGCTGCGTTGGAAAAGTAAAAACCAAACCCAATCAATATCATTATCGGCACAATAAACTGTCCGTTGATGTAAGGTGTTTTAAATTTAGGAGCACCTAGGTGATTATCTGCAGCATGTTGTTTATCTCTTTCCTGCAAAACTATAACACCACCACACACCAGAATAAAGGCAAACAAAGTACCGATACTACACATATCCACCACCAGATTTGCATCTAAAAAAAGCACCGGAATTCCTACCAGCAAACCAGTCATTATAGTAGCAAAACCTGGTGTTTTATGTTTTGGATGCACTTGTGCAAATTTTTTCGGAAGCAATCCGTCACGGCTCATGCTCATCCAAATGCGTGGCTGTCCAATACTGAACACCAGCAGCACACTTGCTGTGGCAATTAAGGCACTAAAAGCAATCAATCCGCCAATCCAGTTCAATCCGCGATCTTTAAATGCTGTTGCCAAAAATGCTTCTGTATTTAATTGAGAATAATGCACCATACCGGTAAGCACCAACGCCACCAATACATATAAAACGGTTGAAATGATTAAAGAATAAATCATTCCGCGCGGTAAATCGCGCTGCGGATTTTTACATTCTTCGGCAGTTGTAGAAATTGCATCAAACCCTATATAGGCAAAGAATACGGCAGAAACACCTTTCATCACACCTGAAATTCCATTAGGTGCAAAAGGCGACCAATTGCCGGGAACCACATAAAATGCGCCTATAGCAATCACAATTAAAATCACTGCCACTTTAAACAGCACCATACCATTGGCGAAACGCTTGGTTTCTTTTATACCGATATAAACAAGTAACGTAATTAATACAGTAATTACGAACGCCGGTATATTTAGTATTACAGGAATGCCGAAAAGCTTAGGTGCTGCTGCCCAAAGCTCAGGCATATTATGTTTTGCTTCTAAGAAACTGGTGGTTAGGTGAGCCGGTAAATGTATCCCGAAGCCTTGCAAAAAATTAGTGAGGTTACCGCTCCACGAAATAGCAACGGCAATATTTCCGATGGCATATTCCAACAATAAATCCCAACCGATAATCCAGGCTACTAATTCACCAAACACTGCGTACGAGTAAGTATAAGCACTGCCGGCAATTGGAATTCTGCTGGCAAACTCTGCATAACACAAAGCAGAAAAACCGCAGGCAACGGCAATACCTATAAACAAGAGCGATACTGCAGGACCGCCATCGAAGCATGCCTTGCCAATGGTAGAAAATACACCTGCACCAATTACAGCGGCAATACCCAAAGCCGTTAAATCTTTTACGCCTAAGTCTCGTTTCAATCCTTCTGCGTTTCCGTGTGATTCAATTACATCAGGATGTTGTTCAACTTCTTTTAAGATTACATTGATAGGTTTGGTGCGAAACAGATTTTTCCAGGCCATGCTTTTTGGTTTGTATAAAGATATAAAATTTTGCTTAGGATGGGAAAAGTGGTGAAAGAGGTTTAAATAATTACGGTAAAAGAACTACTCTTTTATCAAAAAAACTGATATAACAGATCTTTATAATACCTAACAACAAACGATTACCAAGCAATAATATTTAATTAATATAAATATTTTTACATTAAAACCACACAACTGAATATTTACTAAACATCTATTCTAAAATTAAAAATCGTGTGTAAATTATTATTTACACACGATGAATATTAAAAGGTGACCCCGCTGGGGCTCGAACCCAGGACCCACTGATTAAGAGTCAGCT
>DAOORG010000378.1:0-2640 GCA_035389165.1 Chitinophagales bacterium | reverse complement strand
AATCATCAAAGATTATTTTCAAGTGTTTGAGTGTTTGTTTGTAGTCTTTTAAATGAAAATAAAAATAAGCAGCAAAATAATGTTGTGTCATTTGAAAGAACGGATTCAGCTTAAAATTTTGCTGTTTCATTCTTTTTTTATTCACCATATAATAGTGTATACCATTCGTAAAATCTAAGGTAGCCACACAATAGTCTAAGATTTTTTCAGAGCTATGTGAGAAGGCTTCATTTTTTATATCCTGAGATATGAACGGACTTTTGCTATTAGCAATCAAATCAATTTTTTCAATAACATTTGGCAATTCATCCATTTTACCTAATGCATATGCTCTGATATAATGATTGGCATATACAGACATATAGGTTAAAGGAGCTGATTTAAGTACAAAAGGATTGGTTTCCAGCAATTCAATTTTTTCTGAAGAATATTCATAAGCCTTTGAATGATTTCCTGCCGAATTAGAATAGTACCAGATTTTAATATCAAAAAACATCATTTTTGCTAATAATGATTGTGCATTGTTGATGTCACTTAATATTTTATTTTCTACTATTGCTTTAAGTATTGTTTTGTCTTGAGCATTCAACAATCCTTCTTTACGATTGAGAATTTGATGTGTTTGTTGATGCAATGCTTTAAATGTATTGATGTTTTCCAGTTTTTGCAGACAATCTTTTTCTGCGGCTGCTTCAATAATATTATTTTCTGCATAGGCATCTGCATTGCCCATTCGTAAGATACATCTTCGCTTGCCTTTTAATAGTAAAAGCTGGAATTCAAAGAGCTCACATTCTTTACAAAGTTCCAGATAATATTCAGCATAAGCCAAACAAAACACGTACAGCTTTTTATCCAGCAAGATTTCTATATCGAATAAAACCTGATAAATAATGGTATCAATAGAAGATGATTCGTGAAAATTCCGAAGACTCTTCAGCAACATCTTTGTCAGGTAACTTTTCTCATACGATAAATTTATTTTGGTTGCTGAAAATTTATCGTTTATTTGTTTAACGGAATAATGCTTATTGATGGCGTCAAATAATTTTACATAATGCTGGCTTTTTGCCTCTTCTTTCTGCATTAAGGTAAAATATCTTTTCTCATTAATTGATAATGATTTAACGAGTCCGGCAACATGTTCCCACTTCCATGATTTCATGGTTTTTCAGTATTCATTAGATAAATATAGAAATTTTAATTCAGGTACAAAAAAAGACAGCATCGCTAAAAGCAATGCTGTCTTTAAATTTATTTTGTACCTGAAAATTAATCTATCGAAATGGCAACCGGAACAGGCTCTTCATCAAATGTACGTTTGCCGATTAAATCATCCAAATCCGATTTAAATAAGATTTCTTTTGCTAATAATGCTTCTGCAATCTTATTCAGTTGTTCACGTTTTTCTGTCAGCAATGCCAATGTTCGCTGATATGCTGTGTCGATCAGTTTTCTAACTTCTTCGTCAATTACTTTTGCTGTATCATCGGAATAAGGTTTAGTAAACGTAGTGTCTTGTTGCGGATCGTAAAACGAAACATTTCCCACTTTTTCATTCATACCATATACGGTAACCATGGCATAAGCCAATTGTGTGATGCGTTGCAAATCGTTTTGTGCACCGGTAGAAATTTTACCAAACACAATTTCTTCCGCAGCACGTCCACCTAATGTCATGCAGATTTCATCCAGTAATTGTTCTGTACGATACAAGTATTGTTCTTTCGGTAAATATTGCGCATAACCTAACGCTGCAATACCACGCGGAATAATCGTTACTTTCAATAATGGATGTGCATGCTCTAAGTACCAACCGCAAATAGCGTGTCCGGCCTCGTGGTATGCAATGATTTCTTTTTCGTGCGGAGAAATAATCTTATTTTTCTTTTCTAATCCGCCGATACTTCTGTCTATAGCTTCATTGAAGTCATCCACTTCTACCTGAGTTTTTTCTTTACGTGCTGCTACTAATGCTGCTTCATTACAAACATTGGCAATTTCAGCACCTGCAAAACCAGGTGTTAAAGAAGCTAATTTTTCAGGCGTTACATCCGGACCTAATTTGGTCAGCTTTTTCAAATGCACTTTAAATATTTGTTCTCTGCCTTTTTGGTCAGGTTTGTCTATAGATATTTGTCTGTCAAAACGTCCTGGTCTCAACAATGCAGAGTCGAGTACATCCGGTCGGTTGGTAGCAGCCAGCATGATAATGCCTTTGTCGCCACTGAAACCATCCATTTCTACTAATAATTGATTCAACGTACTTTCGCGTTCATCGTTGCTTTGCATCATGTTTTTGCCACGCGCGCGACCAACAGCATCAATCTCATCTATAAAAATAATACAAGGTGCTTTTTCTCTGGCTTGTTTAAATAAATCACGTACACGTGAAGCACCGACACCGACAAACATTTCTACGAAATCAGAACCTGAAATAGAAAAGAAAGGAACTTGCGCTTCGCCAGCCATTGCTTTTGCCAACAATGTTTTCCCTGTTCCTGGAGGTCCAACTAATAAAACACCTTTTGGAATTTTTGCACCTAATGCTGTATATTTTTTGGGATTTTTTAAGAAATCTACTACTTCTTTTACTTCTTCTTTTGCTTCATCTAAACCAGCAACATCATCAAACGTTAC
>DAOORG010000377.1:0-2641 GCA_035389165.1 Chitinophagales bacterium | reverse complement strand
TGCTAACAGCGGTTTTGCAAAAAAGCGGGTTCAGTGGTTAATTGAACATTCTACCTCGCATCAACTTTTATGGTATGCTGACAGTTTAGTGCTCCGAAATCCGCTTCTTCGCAAAGCCGCAAAACGTTAGTGGCAATTTTATAAACTATGTTCAAAACATTCACAGTTCTATTGTTCTCTTTACCCTTTTTATCTTCGGGTCAAACTGAAATTTATCCTCTTCCGACATCTCCTGAAATAATCTGGAATAAGTGTATTGCCCTTCACGATGCAGGTCATCTTGATAGCGTGAAAACGGCGATTACACATTTTAAAGACCCTTTCAATAAAATTGAGGATATAAAGGAATTCTACGTTTATACAGACACCGTGAAATACGACGACAGCTCATATGCTGTGGGACAAATTATTCTTGATCCTTCAATGGAATTTGAAAGAAGGAAAATTGGTGAATGGACATTTTATTATCCATCGGGAAAAATTTATTCCAAAGGAAGTTATTCAATCGGCGCTTATACAGAGTGTCAATTTGCTGGGCCTAGATTAATTGGTTATAGCTTTAAGACGGGAATGTGGAATTATTGGCACGAGAACGGCGTAGTTATGGCTGAAGGAATATACGAACCAACATCTAGTGAGGTCGAAACTAATTGTGGCTCGGACACAATAAAAGTTTCCGGCGTAACAATAAAATGGCATATATTCGACAGTTCGGGCATTAAATTGAATGATGCCGGAGATGTCATTTCAAGAATAAACAACAGCCACTAACAGCGCCTTAGCGCAAGCGGGTCTTTCGTGCTTCGTAAGACAGTTTTCGTAGATTTGAAATGGATGGCTTCGTTGCAAAGCTATTGTGAGCCATCTGGCGCGAGTGTTCCAAAGGATCACTCGTGTCTACATCATCAGACGGTCTCTGACCGCCAATGAAAGCTGAAGTAAAAATAACAGCACTGAAATTGCTACCCATAAAACGGCATCTAATTTATCCTAAAAGAATAGTTGTTCGTCTTCTATTTAATATGTATTTTTATAAACAGATGGTGAAGTTTTTTCACAGTCTGATGTTCGGCATATCTTAAAATAAATTCCTAACCAATGAGTGAATACATAAAAATCGGATTGCATCTGACATGGTTGCTTTTGCTAAGCTATTGGTTGATTTCCGGTATTCGTGCTAAGAAAGTGAAAAGTCAGGAATCTTTTTTTAGCCGGTTTTTTCAGTACTGGCTGCCTTTGATTACAGCGGCTTTGTTGTTAGGACCCGGAGAATGGTTTGGACATAGTTTAATAAGAGAGAATTTTGTGCCACACAGCAACCTGGTTGGCATAATCGGTCTTTCCATTTGTGTGTCAGGTGCCATCATTGCCTGTTGGTCCAGGTATCTGCTGGGTGCCAACTGGAGCTTGTCTGTTCAGGAAAAAGAAAGTCATGAACTGATACAGCATGGAATATATAAAATTGTAAGGCATCCTATCTATACAGGGCTCTTGTTGCTTTTTACAGGAAACGCAATCATTGTTGGTGATTACCGAGGAATTATAGCCGTAGGGATTGTCTTTATTTCTTTCTGGTGGAAACTTAAAAAGGAAGAAAAAGTTCTGACCGCCATTTTTAAAGATCAATACACAGACTATCAAAAAAAGACAAAGGCAATAATTCCATTTGTCTTGTAGTTGCAGAATAATGCAAAGGAAATACAAACCCACAACTTAGACTTTTACAAGGCATCCAGAAATGTTGCTGCATTCGTTAAGTGCGCCTGTTGTTTGGCTTCCGGCATTTTGTCGAAGGTATGAACCAGCATACCTAAGCGCGGATTTTGCAAAAAGAAATTGCGGTGTGTATGCATAAATCTCCAGAACAATCCGTCCCACACGTGTTGCCATTCGCCTTTTTTATAATCGCTCATTTTTAGTAGATAATTACTGCCGCTGATATAGGGTTTGGTCGCCATCAGTCCGCCATCAGCAAATTGGCTCATGCCATACACATTTGGCACCATCACCCAATCGTATGCATCAATAAATAGTTCCATAAACCAACGGTATACTTCGTCAGGGGCAAACTCACAAAGCAACATAAAGTTTCCCAGCACCATCAGTCTTTCGATATGGTGGCAATAGCCGGTGTCCAATACTTTTTTGATAGTACTGTCAACAGGTTCAATGCCTGAAGTGCCATTCCAAAATGATTCCGGAATTTTGCGCGTAAAACGCCAGTAATTTTTAGTGCGTTCTTCACTGCCTTTTAGTTGGTATACTGCTCTGATAAACTCACGCCAACCAATGAGCTGCCGGATGAAACCTTCTGCAGAATTAATCGGAATTGCATGGTTGGCGGCGTACTGCAATGTTTCCTCTAAGATAAATTGCGGTGTCAGCAATCCTGTATTTAACATCGGTGTTAATACGCTGTGATGCAGGATGTGTTGATTGGAAACAATGGCATCTTCATAGGCTCCGAATTCAGAAAATCTCGTTGCTAAAAAATCATTTAACCAGCGTTTGCTTTCGGAAAATGTTGTTGGATATAAAAAATCGGAAAGCAGTGTGCCGTAGTTGTTGCCAAAATTTTTTTGTGTGTAGGCTATTGCTTCAAGATAAAACTCGTTAGGTTTAAGTATTTCTATCTTTGGCG
>DAOORG010000376.1:0-2655 GCA_035389165.1 Chitinophagales bacterium | reverse complement strand
CTTTAATATACTCCAGCGTCACATTAAAATCTGTTTCGCTTACATCACAAAAAACTACTTCATACCCTAAAAAATAGGCCATTTCAATCGGAGCTATATAGGTGAAGGCAGGGATGATAATTCTACTGCCTTTCGGAAGATCTGAAGCTAATATAGCCAGCATAAGCGCATCTGTTCCGTTTCCGCAACCAATTACATTTTTGAAGCCAGTGTAATCAGCAAGATGTTGCTCAAACATATTTACCTGTTTTCCGTTAATGTATGCTCCATCTAAAATACACTGCTGAATAACGGTGTCTATTTCTTTCTGAATTGACAGGTACTGGCTTTTTAAATCAACCATTGGGATAGCATCCATACCCAATAATACAAAATTTTATTTTATTTTAGACGCGAAATTCGTTTATGAACAAGAAAAAAATCTTATTCCTTTCTCCTTATCCATTTGGAAAAGCTGCTAGTCAACGGCTTAAATACGAACAATATTTTTCACATCTGGAAGCAAACGGATTTGTGATGGAAACAAGTTCATTTGTGGATTTGGATTTCTGGGAAATTATATACAAACCGGGATTTATCTTAAGAAAATTTACCGGCACTCTGCGTGGATATATACGACGGTTTTTTGATTTGTTTCGTTTGTCTCAATACGATATTATTTATATACACTTATGGGCAACGCCGTTAGGTCCGCCTTTGTTTGAATGGATTATCCGGAAATTATCCAAAAAAATCGTGTATGATATTGATGATATGATTTATAAATCAGAAGGTTCTGCCATGAATAATCTGGTGCATATGCTGAAAGGAAAAAATAAATCCATTGCGTTAATGAAATATGCAGATCATGTAATTACCTGTACGCCGGATTTAAATGAGTTTGCCCGACAATTTTGTGCACACTGTACAGATATTTCCTCAACACTGGATACAGAGCGAATGTTTCCGGTAAATTCCTACTCGAATGAAAAACCACCTGTCATTGGCTGGACAGGTACTCATTCTACGGTACCTTATTTATACTTACTGACAAGTGCTTTTCAGCAATTGGCCAAAGAGCGTGCCTTTAAATTAAGGGTTATCGGAAATTTCAAATTTCATATGAACGGCGTTGATTATGAATACCTGGACTGGAGCAAAGAAGAGGAAGCCAAACAACTGCAGGGAATGGATATTGGTGTGTATCCGTTGCCAACGGATGCTTGGGTGATGGGAAAAAGCGGACTGAAAGCATTAACCTATATGACATTTGCCTTGCCTGTGGTGGCCACCAATGTGGGTGCTGCTATTAATCGCGTCATTACGGACAATGTAAACGGGTTTTTGGTAAAATCGGAGGAGGAATGGATAGAAAAATTAAAATATTTAATTGACCATCCGGATGAACGGGCGCGATTGGGTAAAAATGCCAGACAAACCGTATTAGATAATTTTTCCGTAGAAGCAAACAAACCCGTATATTTGCGCATTCTAAAGTCGTTAGTGTAGGTTCAATTTTACACTACGTCATTCCGAACTTGTTTCGGAATCTAATTACAAACTAAAAAGATGCTGAAACAAGTTCAGCATGACAATATGGAGATGAAGAAAAAAATATATATCGCAGGTTGTGGCGGCATGCTTGGTGAAGGATTTCACAAGATATTCAAAGATGAATATGAGTTAAAATGCACGGATAAAGATGTAAACGAGGATTGGTTAACATTCCTGGATTTCAGAGATTTTGAGGCGTATAAAAAAGATGTGTTTGACTTCAAACCGGATTATCTATTTCATTTAGGTGCACATACTTCTTTAGAATATTGTGATACGAATCAAGACGATGCTTATCTGACAAATACCATTTCTGTAGAAAATGCAGTGCATATTGCAAATACGTTGAATATCCCATTACTATACATTTCTACAGCAGGCATTTTTGATGGTACCAAAGACACCTTTGATGATTGGGACACGCCGAATCCATTGGGTCATTATGCACGCAGCAAATGGGCGGCTGAAGTGTATGTGCAGCAAAATAAAACACAGCATTTAATTTGCCGTGCCGGCTGGATGATGGGTGCCGGTCCGAAAAAAGATAAAAAATTCATTCAGAAGCTGATGAAGCAACTGAAAGACGGCAAGAAAGAACTATTTGTAGTAAATGATAAATTGGGAACGCCAACCTTCACACATGATTTTGCACGAAATGTAAAATTATTACTGGAAAACGAAGTTTGGGGTTTGTATAATATGGTGTGCGGTGGCATTACCGGACGATTTGAAGTGGCAGAAGAAATGGTAAAGTTGCTAGGAAAAGAAAACGAAATAAAAATTACTTCTGTAGATTCTGATTTTTGGGCAAAAGAATATTTTTCTCAACGACCGCCAAGCGAACGACTAATAAACAAAAAATTGGATTTGCGTGAATTGAATATTATGCGCGACTGGAAAGTTTGCCTGAAAGAATACTTAGATAATTATTACCAGGGTTATCTGGATTAAGATAAAAAAAAGGACAATTTTTAAATTGTCCTTTTTTTTATAGCAACTGCGATTACAACTTATTCAGCGCATCCACATACGCTTTTGCCGTTGCATAAATTACATCCGTATCATTACCAAATCCATAGTAAAACACGCCATCTTTTGATACCTGAATATGTACTTTTCCTG
>DAOORG010000375.1:0-2658 GCA_035389165.1 Chitinophagales bacterium | reverse complement strand
AACAAATACGATTCAATCATTTTTAAATGGAATCCTTTAGATCATTTTACACCTTGTGAGATGATTTGGGAATATAAGGATGCCAGTCTTATCTATGGTGATGTTATAAACTGGTCTCATGTAAATTCAGTTCGTTTTGCCAACGACGGAAATTTAATCTACAGCTTTCGCCATATTGGTTTGGGAAAAATAGACATAAAAACCGGTGCTATCCTATGGAAATTTGGCGGTAAAGATTCTACCCATGCTATTCCTGTTCCTGCAAATGCCGGCTATTATCTTCAGCATGATTTTATGCAACGTAAAGATGGTTTGTATTCGGTATTTTCAAATGGAGACCAAAAGCATGATTATTTTGAAGGCTTAGTGTATAATATTGATGAAATAAATAAAAAAGCAACATTAGTAAATAGATACAGACCGCAGATAGACACCTTTAGCAAAGCACTTGGAAGTTATGATTGCCTTGGTGATATCTGTATCATAGATTTTGGCATGTATTTTCCTTCAAAAGTTGAAGCCTTACAAGAGATGGCTCATATGACGGATGGCGATAAAATTGTTGCTAAACTTTCTGCACCTACCTATAATTATTCTTACCAAATACACCAGACAAAATGGGCAGCTTTACAACGCAGACCAAAAGTAACGCTGAAAAAAAATATACTTATCAGTGATAACAAACCTGGTTTATATGATTACACCTGGTATAAAATTGAAGATACCAATGCAATTCCAGTAGCTATAGGAAATTCATTTACACCAAGCATTTCCGGAAAATATGTGGTGGAAGCAATACAAGGAAATGGCTTATTTAAATCTTATTTGATTTCGGTGTAATCACGTTTACGCAAAAAAAGAAAAAGAAATAAATTATTGTATCACAAATACCTTACTGTTTTTTCTTGCACCGTTAACAGATAAAGAAATCAGGTAAGTGCCTCTAGTTAAATTATACGATTTTGCTGACAATTGCAATTGTTGCATTCCTGCAGACGCATTCAAATCTTTCTTTAGTACTAATTTTCCAAGTACATCAAAAATTTCAATGCTGCATGGCTCAACTATTGTTTCATTAAGCTGTATAGTAATTATATCCGTAGCAGGATTTGGAAAAACTACTAATGAATTTTCTGATGATGAAATCTTGTTTTTTTGCTGATACATTAAGATACTGGTAGTAGCAAATCGCTGTAAATCTTTTCCAGCTGCAAATACTGATACATTATAAATCCCATTCGGCAAATCCTGTCTGGTGATGTTCTTATATGTTTGCGTTTGCTCGTCATATTTGAATTCTATCGGTACTATTTTTTCAGATACAACATTGCCGTTGGCATCCATATTTCTGTTTAAATATCCTTTTACAGAAACCGTAGAAACATCTTCATTCCAATTATTTAATGTGATTTCAATTGGCAATGGTTCGCCTGCATAAATTTCTTTATCTGCATGTGTATCCAGTTGAATACTTGCCTGTCTACCATCTTTTAATAAGCCGGTCAATTGTTTTGTACTACTCAATGAATATTGTTGGTCAGAAGGCAAAAACGACAAGTCTACTTCATGAAAAATATCATACATAACTTGTGTTTTAATATTCAAATTTATTTTTCTAACTATCTGATTATTTTCATCGGTAACCGTTAGCACTTCATCATTATATTCACCAACCAAATAAACAGCATTTTTTGTTGCCGTATTTATTTTCAATGTATTGGTTTGAAAAAATTGTACATCTGATGCTACAGGTTTGCTTTCAAGAGTATTTTGCGGAATAATATTCGTCGGATTTCCTTTACGCAAAACCGGATTATTATTAAAATATTCAATTTCAGGTTGCACGATATTCCAGGCATAAGAAGACAACAACACATCAATATGATTCAGGTTAGATTGCTGCGATGGCGGTGGTTCCGAAATGACCAGTGAACCCGGACGAATACTCGAATAATAAGGTGCCAGACCATCATTCAGTTGGTGGTTTTTTTGCGGATTTTGATACCTTGGTTGCACTGCTGCAATATTGGTAAGCAATCCGGTAATTCCCATAAAACTGCTCATCAAATCTCCTGCAAACACTCCAAATCCGGGAATATCCAGACACAAAGGTTGGTAGTCCCGAAATACTACTTTCAAAATGTCATCAGGAATGGCATTAGGCAATACGGTTTTGTGGTTTGAGCCCCAGGCACCATAGCAGTGGAATTTTTCAGGACGGTTATTCGGATGGTTATCCATCATTGGACGAACCACGCCAGCCATATAAGCTGTCTGCATTTGATAGGTACCTTTGCCTTGAAAAATTGGTCCTACAATTGGAATAGCTTCCAGTATGGTTTTAAAAAATGGAACGGCAATTAAATCAGACATAGGCGCGCCCCAATAAGGCGTAGATAAGGTAACAACACCTTGCACAGAATCCCATACATTTTCATTATACAAAGCCCATTCCACATCAAAGCCGCCTTTGCTATGACAAACGGCTATTACTTTATCGGTGTTATAATGCCTGCAAGTGGCGCGTATCATTTCGGCAACTACTTTCCCGTTTTCTTCAAAGGCACCGCTAACCGACTGGAAAAAGAATGCCGTTCTGTAGCCTGCGTTATAAGAATTTTCGTACCATTTATTTTTAGCCATAAACCAGGCAAAGCC
>DAOORG010000374.1:0-2659 GCA_035389165.1 Chitinophagales bacterium | reverse complement strand
AAATAATATGTAACTTTAGACAAAGAAATATTTCTCACGACTTACTACACACGACTCACAACTTTTATATATGAAATTACAAATTTGCGGTGCAGCACAAACAGTTACAGGCAGTTGTCATGCCTTAACCTTAGAAAATGGTTTTAAACTGATAATGGATTGCGGTCTCTATCAAGGCCACGAAGATGAACTTGAAAACTTTAATCATCAATGGTTTTTTAATCCGTCTGAAATTGATGTGCTTATCCTGTCACATGCACATATCGACCATTGTGGCAGAATTCCTAAATTAGTAAACGATGGTTTTCGTGGAAAAATATACTGCACTTCTGCCACAAGAGATTTAGCGGCAATCATGTTAATGGATAGTGCGCATATTCAGGAAACAGATGCAGAATATGAGTCAAGAAAATTTAAAAAAACAGTGAATCCATTATACACACAATTGGATGCCAAAAACTGCCTTAAATATTTCAGATGTGTGGAATATGATAATTGGTTTTCCATAAATCAGGATATAAAAGCTTTATTTTCGGATGCCGGACATATCTTAGGAGCAGCATCGATTACCTTAAAAATAAATGAAAATGGAAAAGAAACCATGCTTGGTTTTTCAGGAGATATTGGCAGATATAATCGTCCGATTCTGAAAGATCCTGTTCAGATGCCGGAATTAGATTATTTCATTTGTGAATCTACTTATGGTGGCAAAACTCATGAAGAGACACCGGAAAGTGATGACCATTTTCTAAAAATAATTCATGAAACCTGTGTAGAAAAAGGCGGCAAATTGCTAATTCCTGCATTTAGCGTTGGTCGCACACAAGAACTTTTATTTCGGTTAGACAAGCTATATACTGCAGGAAAATTAAAAAATATTCCGGTATATGTTGACAGTCCGCTGGCCATGAATGCAACAGAAATATTTATCATGCACCCGGAATGTTTTGATGATGAAATTTATGAATACATGCGAAAAGATGAAAATCCTTTTGGTTGGAATAATATGCATTATGTAAAAGATGCCAGTCATTCCAAAAGCCTGAATGCATCAGAAGAGGCTTGTATAATCATTGCTGCTTCAGGTATGGCCAATGCCGGACGAATAAAACATCACTTATTTCATCAATTATCAAAACCACAAAATACTGTGTTAATAGTTGGATATTGTGCACAAGGAACGCTTGGACAAAAACTAGTTGATAAACCGGAAACAGTATCTATTTTCCATCAGGAAATTAACGTACGTGCAGCAGTAGAAGTGATGAGCAGTATGAGTGCTCATGCCGATCAACCCGAATTATTTCAGTTTATGTCAAATCAGGATACCAATAAATTAAAGAAGATATTTTTAGTGCATGGAGAACCTAAAAAACAGGAAGCATTTAAAGCTGCATTACTGGAAAAACAATTTCCATCTGTGGAAATTCCAGAATTGGGCGCAACATTTGATTTGTAGAAATAAATTCCGGAAAACATTCTTTTACTAATTTTCAATCTTATCAGGAATTCCATATAAACACCATTACATATTAATTAAAACAAAATAATTATACATCAGCCAATTTTGTAATTCAATTTCTTATTTTTACTCAAAATTAACTCAATAAACAATGGCTTCACAGGAAGAATTTATTCAATCAATTCAACAAGGATATACGTTTAACGGCACTTCAATCTTAGTGGGTGGTGCTATGCTCGATGCTACATCAGTAGCCAATGCACAGGTAAAAATCCCATTAAAAACATTAAACAGACATGGCCTGATTGCCGGTGCAACAGGAACCGGAAAAACTAAAACCATTCAAACATTATCAGAGAAGCTGGCAGAAAATGGCGTTTCTGTATTGATGATGGATATCAAAGGTGACTTTTCCGGTGTGGCTGAACCAGGTGTTGCTAATCAGAAAATAACAGACAGAACAACTGCCATTGGAACGACCTGGACGCCAAAAGCATTTCCGGTAGAACTGATGACCATATCGCAACAAGATGGCGTTCGGTTAAGAGCTACGGTTACAGAATTCGGTCCGGTGCTGATGTCTAAGATTTTAGACCTTAACGACACACAACAAGGCGTTGTGGCCATGGTTTTTAAATTTTGTGATGATCAAAATTTAGGATTGGTGGACTTGCCGGATTTCAAAAAAGTGCTGCAGTTTCTGACGAACGAAGGAAAAGAAGTTTTTGAAAAAGAATACGGCGCAGTGAGTCCGTCAACAGTTGGAACTATTTTAAGAAAAGTAGTTGAAATGGAACAACAAGGTGCGGATTTATTTTTTGGCGAAACATCTTTTGATGTGAATGATTTATTGCGCAAAAATGAAAATGGCTATGGTTATATCAATATCGTTCGATTAACCGATATTCAGGATAAACCGAAATTATTTTCTACGTTCATGTTGAGTTTATTGGCAGAAGTGTATGCTAAATTTCCGGAACGTGGTGATATGGATCAACCGGAATTAATTATCTTTTTAGACGAAGCTCATTTAATTTTTGACAGTGCTACCAAAGCATTAAAAGACCAGTTGGAATCTATTATCAAACTCATCCGTTCTAAAGGTGTCGGTATCTTTTTTTGCACACAAAATCCGAATGATATTCCTGAAAGTATATTATCACAATTAGGTTTAAAAATCCAACATGCCTTAAGAGC
>DAOORG010000373.1:0-2660 GCA_035389165.1 Chitinophagales bacterium | reverse complement strand
TAATTATCGAAGTTGAAATACGAACATAGTTTTTTTTGAAATGTATACTAAAATCAAATGTAATAAGTGGTTCATATTTCTTTTTTAGTATATTTGGTAAGTGCCCTATGATCATATTTCTGCAAATTATATGAAATAAAAATGAACTCATTAATGCCAAAGGGAAAATGAAAAGTAAAATTGTTTGTAAATCATACTGAAACAAGTGAAAACGAAAATTGGTCAGTCTGAATAGAATATCGTAATCAGGTGCTAAGCTGCCAAAAATCAATCCGGTTGAAGAAAATTTGTTTTTCCATTTACAAGTGATGGGAAGAATATATCCAATGTGTGAAAATGTAAATGGCATATAATGGTATAATTTTTGACTGTAAATTAATACATTTGTATAAACTTTTTTCTTATGAAGTATCTTTCTTTACTATTGTTCATTTTTTTTACATCGTTGTCTTTGCATTCGACACCACCAGTTATAACCTCGACAAACGTAGTTAAAGCAGACTCAGGTAAACATAACAGTATCTCTACACGTAAATTATTCCCTGAAGATACTGTTAAACGGTTTATTAAAAAATATGGAAAAGATTCTCTAATAAATTTATTGAATCAGCGTATTATTTCCAGTGAAAACTTTGTTTTGGATAATATTATAAAAGCAAATACTACTCTTTCATTAGAAGAACTTAAACTAATGTCCACCTATTATAATTTAAAATCAAAAAATGTTAGTATAGATACAAATATGTACAAGATAGAACTGTACGGTTTGTACGGGAATAAATTAGGGGATACACTTGCATTTAACTATTTGATGGATTCTTTCGCAAAAATAAATATTGATTTCATTTATGCTTTTAAACAAGACGTAACAAATCCGATTGCTCAGATGGCAATTATTCTGTACTCCAATCTGTTCATTAAAGATACACAGTCATTAAGAATTGTTTCACAGGAATTATACAATTATGGAGTTCCTTATCAGTTAAATGAAAAGCTGTATACTTACTGGAAACTTTCAGAATTATCTAAGCGGTACTCCGGGAATGGTTCAATACCCAAAAGTTATCAGCTGAAATTATTTGCTGAATTATATCCTGACAATAATCCAAAGAAATACTATCTGGATACTATACCAAAGTCCAGTAATGCAGATTCGGTAGATCCTAAGATATTGTATGAAAATCAGCCGCAACACATAGAACTAGAACATTTCAGAAATAAGTATAATCCGCTCAGAATGCTGGCTTACGGACTTTATGCAGATGATATTAACCTTAAAAGTTATTCAGATAATTTAATTTATTTGATAGATGCACAACAAAAAAATGGAAGTTTCAGCTATGCAAAGAAATTTAATTATTTTGACAGCGATTTTACCTCAACTTTTTATGGATTATGGTCACTTTGCGAGTTCAGGGATAAGCTTAAAAAGGAATAGTTTATTTTAATTCTAACACATTTTGTAATTGCTTCGAAAGGTGAAAAGATATGACACGTTGGATGGTTCATTACTAAAATGGAAAAATAAATTTCATTACTTAGAATTAGATGTAAGGTCTCTTTCACTTTTCAGGATTGTACTTGGGGTGAGTTTGTTGTATAATCTGATTATTATCAGATGGAACTATGCAGTTGAGTTATTGGGAAAGGACAGAATTGTACCAATAGATATTATGCATAAATTAAATGGAACCAATGCGTTTTCTGTTTTTGATATCATCCAGAATAATAACTTTGCCTTCATTTATTTGCTCCTGACCATTTTATCAGCAGGTTTCTATACTATTGGATATAAAACAAAGTTTTTCTCATGGATTACTCTTTTCTTGTACTGGAATATTCTTCAGGCCACTTCTTCCTATTGCTTTGGATTTGACTTTTATACTTTTCAGTTATTGTTCTGGTCATGTTTCCTGCCGCTTGATAATTTTTTTTCCGTTTCTAAAAAAGTGCAGATTGTTAAACCTTACTTTTCGGTAACATTTGTTTTATTGTTTCAGATTGTTTGTGTTTATTTTTTTACAGGGTTGGCCAAATACGGGATATCCTGGAAAGGTGGATATGCCGTACATAATATGTTAATGGATAACTGGGCCACCTTATCGCCGTCTTCCTTATTAATCGATAAGCCATACTTATACAAACCTCTGACATATGCTACTTTATTAGCAGATATACTGTTTCCGTTTTTGATTTTTATTCCAAGCCCAAGATCTGTTTTTAGGTATGTGATTGTTGTTTATCTGATAGGTTTTCATTTATGTATATTCTTAATGTATAATGTCGGGAATTTCTCAATTACCGGATTTGCAGCCGCAACGGTATTGCTTCCATCCGATTTCTGGGATAGATTTCACAAAACTGATAAAAAAATAATTTCCGCACCACACAGCAGATGGAACTATGTATTGATTTTATTTTGTCTGTTTTCAATATATATAATTACGGTCAAAAACCTTGTTTTTAGTACTAAGTTTACTGCTGCAAAAGACTGGAAAAATATAAAAGATATTAAAAGTTTTTTAAGCAAGGTGGATGTTACGGCTCCTGTTAAAGTTTCATTTTTTATTCAGAATTGGAAGATGTTTGCACCAAATCCGCCGCTTAAACTAGGTTGGATGTCACTGGAAATAAAGAAAGAAGATGGTTTTTATTATGAT
>DAOORG010000372.1:0-2663 GCA_035389165.1 Chitinophagales bacterium | reverse complement strand
TATTACAAATGTTGCGCCAAATTTACTGAACAAAAATACTATGATCACCAACTTCCACCTTTGCCTGCTTGCCCATAAAAACAGCGCGGTTGTCGGAAATATGTCCGCATGGAAAATTAAAACAAACAGGATAATCAAACTCAGCCACATGTTCTGCAATAATTTCTTCCGCAGTTTTACCAAACGGAATGGTATTGTCTTTCATATCACTTAAGCCACCTACTACTAAGCCTGCTAAATTTTGCAATTTTCCAGCACGTTTCATTGCCATCATCATTCTGTCTATATGATACAGGTATTCGTCCAGATCTTCCAGCAATAAGATTTTTTTATTGGTGTCCAATATTGTTTTCGTTCCAAGATTAGAATACAGAATAGACAGATTTCCGCCAACTATCTCACCTTGCATATTGCCATTTCTATTTAATGAATGTGCAGGAAAAGTATATTCAAGCGTTTCTCCAAACAAAGCAGCTTTCAGCGACTGAATCGCTTCTGCTGTGTTTGCCGGAAAGGTGATTGGCATGATAGCATGCAGCGATTCCACACCGATATTGCAGCCTAGTTGTGTGTGGATATAGGTGATGTCCGAAAAACCTACTATCCATTTTGGTTTGTCCATAAAGGCTCTGAAATCCAGGTCATCCATGATGCGCACCGTGCCGTAACCACCACGTGCGGCAATAATAGCTTTCACGTCCGGATTGTTCAGCATCCGTTGAAAATCAGCTCTGCGTTCTGCGTCCGTGCCGCCGTATTGATTATTTTTTTTTCCGAGCGTTTCACCCAATAATACATTTAAACCCCAGCTTTTCAGCGTATCAATAGCCAGTTGTATTTCTTCTGTTGTGATGAATCTCGCAGGACAGGTAATGCCAACCGTGTCGCCTTGTTTCAAAAATGGTGGACGTATCATATGTTGTTTAAAATAGTAAAGATATGCTTCTTTAAATCTGGTAAGTTTATTTGGATTACATTCCAAATCATTTTATCATCTACACCAAAGTAATTATGAATTAAGATATTTCTCAATCCAATCATTTTTGCCCAAGGGATAAAAGGATAATTTGTTAATGTTTTTTCTGATAATTTGTTTGCTGCTTCACCAATAACTTCTAATTGTCTGATGGAGGCATTAAACATCATAGAATCTTTATTAAAATCTTCAAATGTTTTGTTGCAGGTGTAAGATTCTATTTCTGTAATTGCATCTAAAATATGCCGTAATCTGATTGTGTCATCTAATTTATCTTGCATAAATCAGCTTTTTTTCAGAGTCGATAATTGGCTTGATGTATTTAGAAAGAGCTCTGTCAGAAACTAAATCAACTTTTTGATTTAAAATTTTTTCTAAATCAAATTGCATTTGAATAAATTCCAGACCAATAGGTGAGGTGTAATCTAATTCTACTAAAATATCAACATCACTTTGTTCATTAGCTTCATTTCTTACTTGAGAACCAAATAAAAATGCTTTTAATACTGGCTGACTGCCAAAATAGTCTTTTATTGAATTAATATGATGTTCTTGTAATTTCATTGCTATAAAATTACACATTTTCTGATAATTTGTAAGACATAATGTATTTTTGCACTATGTCAGAACCGAAAAGATACACCATCACAGCAGCCTTGCCTTACGCCAACGGACCTTTACATATTGGTCACCTGGCAGGTGCATACATCGCTGCGGATATATACGCACGTTATTTACGTTTGCAGGGAAAAGATGTGATTTTTGTTTGCGGCAGCGATGAACACGGCGCAGCTATCACCATCAAAGCAAAAAAGGAAAATACCACACCACAAGAAATCGTCGATAAATACCATTCCATCATCCGTAAAAGTTTTGAGGATTTTGGGATTTCTTTTGATATCTATCACCGTACATCTGAGCCGGTACATTACGAAACTTCTCAGGAGTTTTTCAGAATATTAAATGACAAAAATGCGTTTGAAGTTATTGAAAGCGAACAATATTTTGATGAAGAAGCGAAACAGTTTTTAGCCGACCGATATATTATTGGCACTTGCCCGAAATGTGGCAATGAAAACGCCTATGGCGACCAGTGTGAGAAATGCGGTAGTTCGCTGAATCCAACGGATTTAATCAACCCGAAATCTACGATTAGCGGCAGCGCGCCGGTGCTGAAAAAAACCAAACACTGGTTTTTGAAATTAGACGAACAACAAGAAGGAATAAAAAAATGGCTGGAGGAAACCAGTGAAAAAAATAACTGGAAAGCACACGTAATTGGCCAATGTAAAAGCTGGATAAATGATGGTTTGCGACCGCGTGCGATGACTCGTGATCTGGATTGGGGAATTCCGGTGCCGCCGGAAATCGAAGGCAGTGAAGGCAAGGTATTGTACGTTTGGCTGGATGCGCCTATTGGCTATATTTCTGCCACCAAGCAATTGTTTAAAGAGAAAGCGAATAACAAAACGGAATTTTCTTACAACCACAGAGACTTTGGAAATGTAAAAGAAGAAGACTGGAAGAAATACTGGAAAATAAATAATAATGATGACGATAAAACGGAATTAATTCATTTTATCGGAAAAGACAATATCGTATTTCATTGCATCACGTTTCCGGCCATTCTGAAAGCTACGGAACAATATATTCTACCGGATAATGTACCTGCGAATGAGTTCATGAA
>DAOORG010000371.1:0-2665 GCA_035389165.1 Chitinophagales bacterium | reverse complement strand
AATCGCAACTACAGGAGCGATATGACAGCCTGATGAAGTATTTAGAAGTGTAATTTATGTTTAAACCTGCTCCAGGTTTCTACTGCAAATATCGCTCCAGACACATATAAGAAAGGGAAAAGAGGAACGAGATATCTTGCTTCAAAATATTTTATTACAAAAAGTAAATACCCAATGTTAATGCCAGTGAAAATTGCAATTATGATGTATGACAGGAAATACTTCTTTAGATAAAGCAAGTTGCCAAATAAGGATACAAACAGATAGACATTCAATAAAATCAACAGCAATTTTATCAGATAAGATACTTTATTGGTGTGGTAATTATCCAGATAAGTGATAGTTGCTGAGTTGCTTTGAACTATAATGCTTTTTAAAAATAATAATGGCGTAAGCATATAATATCTAATTGGATTTTCCCTTATAAATAACTGCGTCTTTTGTCTGATAAATTGTATAGAGTTTGTTTCAGCAGAATCAATGTTTTTGGATAACACGTTGCTGTATTTGTATTCGTAATAATTATAAAGAGAAAGGTAAATTTCTTCTACGGTTTTCTTGTCATAACTCAGATAAACCCTCTGCGGAATAGTTGCGATAAGAGAATCCAGTAATACAGACTTGTCGCCACCGTTCTGTACATGTGTAATCATTTTATTAGAAACACGCTCAGAATTATAATCGGAAGGATTCATCCAGCTGGAAATCCAACGCCTGAATTCAATATTCTGCATTCCATAACCCATAGGATCGTTATAAAATTTTTCCAAAATAACCAGGTCACCGTTTGTAATCTTATAGTTTCTGATGATATATGGTATGAAAAACAAGCTAACTGCCAGCCCAAATGCAAGGCCATTTATTATCATCTTTTTGAGCATTTTTATGTTTATAAAAATTAATGCAACCGCAATCGAACCGCCAAAAATAAAGATGGTAGGACGACAGAGTGATGCTAAAGAAAACAGAATGCCGGTAAAAAACCAATACTTAAACGTATTGTATTTAACACTCTTAGCAAAGAAAAAAAGCATGAAACAAATTAGCGCAGGACTTAAGGATTCCGTAATTGTAAAATAAGTGTAGCTTATCAGCGTTGGATTAAAGCCATACATCAGGTATGAAATCCAGGCAATTTTTTTGTTATTGGTGAGATAAAAAACAGCAAATAAAAGCGCTATTGCAGACAAAGCAAATAATACAGTTTGGGTAATTTTGATGAAATAGAAACTATCTTTTTCACCAAATAAAAGATAATGGATACCATAGAATAGTGGATAAACCGGTGTTCTTCTCACACCCATTTTTGCAGAACTCGTGTCGCACGTAAATCCTTTTCCGGCTATATAATTGTGTATTTGAGGCAAATACCAGCTGTTGTCAATAGATAAAATGGTGTGGTTAAAAACCAGCTCTTTGTTTAAGAATTCATTGCTTTTGTCCGTTTGGTTTCTAATGCTGTTTATATTCAATTCATTTAAACAGAATGCAATTGCCAACACGGCCAAGAAAGCCAGGAATATATTTTTTTTAGAAGTTAGCATTCTTCAGATAGAAATTTTGTTATTGATGATACAATCTGTTGTTCTATTTGTGATTCTTCCAGTTCGTAATATAATGGTAATCGAACAAGACATTCGCTGTAGCGGTCAGATTCCGGCAAATTTCTTCCATCGTGTTTGTTCGCAAAAAATGGACTTTTATGTAGTGATAAATAATGGAATACGCTAAGAATTTTGTTAGCTTTAAGAAAATCAATCAGCTTGTTTCTGCTTTCCGGATTTTTACAAACTAAATAAAATGCATGTGCATTGTTGGTGGCATATTCAGGAACTACAGGTAAGAAAAAGAAATCTTTATACGGAGAAAGCAAACTGAAATAGGTGTTCCACAAGGAAATTCTTTTTTGTTGAATTTTTTCCAGCGATTCAATTTGAGCCCAAAGAAATGCAGCTGTAATTTCCGAAGGTAAAAAGGAAGAACCAATATCAACCCAATTGTATTTATCTACTTCACCTCTGAAAAATTTATTTCTGTTAGTGCCTTTTTCACGGATTACTTCAGCTCTTTCCAAAAATTGTTCATCATTTATAACCAACATTCCACCTTCACCGGAAATGATATTTTTGGTTTCATGAAATGAAAAAGCGGCAAGGTGGCCAAAGCTTCCGAGTGGCTTGTTTTTATAATAGCTATCGATGGCTTGAGCGGCATCTTCAATCAGAAACAATTGATGTTTTTCTGTAATCTTTGTTATGGCATCCATATCACAGGCAATGCCTGCATAATGAACAATCACAATCGCTTTTGTTTTATTTGTAATCAAAGATTCAATTAAAGATTCATCAATTCCCGGATTATCTTTTCTGCTGTCTACAAAGACAATTTTTGCGCCGCGTAATATAAATGGATTTGCAGTAGACACAAAAGTGTAGCTTGGCATTATTACTTCATCGCCTTCTTTTATATCTATTAATATAGACGCCATTTCGAGTGCATCTGTGCAAGAAGTGGTGAGCATTGTTTTTCTAAAACCATATTTTCTTTCGAAAAATGCCTGACACTTTTTCGTAAATATTCCATCGCCGGATAGTTTGCCTGCGTTGACAGCTTCCTGCATGTAGTAAAATTCTTTACCTGTTAAGTGCGGTTTGTTAAATGGTAT
>DAOORG010000370.1:0-2666 GCA_035389165.1 Chitinophagales bacterium | reverse complement strand
AAATAATAATAACAATAACTCTTTTTATTATTTTGGTTTTTTCAAAAAATAATTTATAAATATGATACGTTAGAGCTCCTAAGGCCCCTAAGCAAATTGGATCTTTCAAAATACCGGTTCCCCAAAAGCAAACGGAAGGAAGGAATAGACAGGCCAAAGCAAATTCTTTTTCTAAATGAGGATATAGTTGCTGAAATAAAAGAAAAATTTTCCAGCACCCGTAAAAGCAAAAAATTGTAAATACAAATGATATTAATATAAATGTGTTACATAAAGGATAGCTTAAGATTAATGCAATTCGGGTAACTATATTAGAGCTGTCATTTGCGAAAAATGAAGCTCCTGTACCAAAATATTTTTCCAGTAAAAAACCGTCTGGAGAAGGGAGAAAAACAAAGTTAAAAAATGCGGACTTGCTTTCGTAAAAGATTTCCCGAATTCTGAGAACATATGTAAAGTAAGTATGTGTGTCACCACCACCATTATAATAATACTGATAAACTAAAGCCATTAATATAGCGGAAGCCATTCTGACCGCGAGTGCTGCAACGAAGTATTTTTTATAAACAGGGTTCTTCTTTTTTCGTACATATGAACGTGCAAAAACAAATAGAACCAGTAAGAAAATTGGTGCAAGTAACAAATCATTCAGGAACAGGAATTGTATAGGATCATCATGTGTAAACCACTTATCCATTCGTTAATATGTTTATATTTACACGACAATTGCTTTTCATGTATAAATATAAATATTTTCTGATACTTTCCGGTGCAATTGCCGTACTACTTTTATGGGTTTTATTTCCTTTCTCTTTTGATAATAATGATGACCAGACGATGTTTATAATAAGCTCAGGCATTTTATCAGGCCAAGCATCACCAAATATCGTTTTATCAAACATCTATATCGGAAATTTATTGGAAAAATTGTTTCTTTTTTCCGATTCCCTTAACTGGTATACCCTTTATTTAGAACTAGTTTTATTATTTTGTTTTTTGCTGGTTTGCTGGATTCTTATTAAAAACAACAAAATAATTTTATTTATTTCTTGTTGTATTGTCTTAATCCTGTTCCTTGGTTTCTTTGCTTTATGTATTGTAAAAATTCAATATACAACGGTAGCGTTATTATGCAGCGGTGCTGCACTTTTATTATTGCAATCAGATTACCGATCACGCTCAGCATCTTTTTTTCTTGTTCTGATACTGACCATTTCATTTCTTATAAGAAAAGAAGTTTTTTACATTTTTATATTTTTTGCTGTTCCTGCTTTTTTAAAGAAAGTAAAACATAAAGATGTTCCAGGTTTTTATGGTCTGCTTGTTATCTTATCAGGAGTATTTTTTTTACTGATGCTAAAAATTAATCACTCAGATAATGCTTACTACAAATACCAGACGTATTCGAATATTAAAGGCTTGGATATCATTGCAGCAAAAAATATTAAAATGGATGATCGCCTGTTGAAAAAACACAACGTTTCCATTGATGATATCTTATTGTTGCAATCATGGTTTGTGGCTGATGAATATTATCTTAACGACCACCTGCTAGAACAGCTCGCAAAGGAATTAAAAACAAACAGAAATCTTATAGAAGTAAAGGCTGAACTGTTAAGGTACGTATCTGATGAGCGCTATGTCTTGTTTTTCTATCTTTTCACTTTTATAATGGTATTTATATTTGTCAGAAAGCAACAAATGACCATCACCGTAAATTTAATGCTGTTTCTTTTTTTATTACTTTACTTAACGGTTACGTCACGCATTCCGCATAGGGTTACCTTTCCAATACTGTCCTACCTTATTTTCCTGAATCTCTCTCTGTTTGCAAAAAGTGAGACCGATGAAAGATTGAAAGCGGCACTATTCGGTGTGTTGGTGCTTGTAAGTATTTATAAGTTTTATTGTACTTTTCAACTAAAAGATATGCAGCAAAAAAATCACCAACTATTTGCATATTATCAGCAGGAGATTAATTCAAATCCGGAAACTATTTTTATAGCACTGGATGATTTACAGATGCCCTATATGAATGCCTGGCAAAAACCTTCTGAGCTTTTCAATGCTCAAAACGTACTATTTTGCGGCTGGTATACATGCGCTCCGGATTATCAGAAGCTGTTAAAAATACATAATCTAAAAAACCTCACCTCTGATTTAAGCAATAATCAAAAGGTTTTATTTTTGACGGAATCAAAGCTATTTATGCAAGCGTACGTAAATGTTATGAAACAACGCTATAATCTCCACTGTCATTTTGAAGAGCAAAGGCATGGATTCAGGTATCTGCATCCTAAGAAACTTGTTTTTGATAATTAAGACATTACAGCCAGATAAACAGCAGCATATCTGTCAATACCGTTCGCCAGAGAAAAGTATTCATTGGCACCATGGATTATTTCCTGTTCACTATACGGCTGCTGCATTCTTTCTACGGCTGCTGCATAGGAAGCCGTATTGAATTCCTTTACCAAAACACCACTGTTGTAATCGGTTATAATCTTATCGGTATCTCCAACATTAGTATTGCAAACAACAGGAATTCCCATTGCCATAATTTCGCCCTGTTTCGTGGGCGAAGATGCTTTTTTTGAATAAGATGGTAAAATGAAAAAGACAGAAAAATCACTAACAGAGATCAGGTATGGTATCTCTTCTCTGTT
>DAOORG010000369.1:0-2670 GCA_035389165.1 Chitinophagales bacterium | reverse complement strand
GATTCTGCTGTGGCTGTCATAATTGTGTAACAATTAAATGTATAATCTTGTTGTAAAAATACATAATTGGCTGTTAATAGTGAATTAAGTTGTAAGTTATTTGCCTTACCTTTGCAGCGTGAAAAATGAAAAACTAATATTATACCTTATTACATTTATGTGGTTTTGCGCCATCGTGGATTTTCTGCTGATGTTACCGCTTGGAACTGCATTTATGAAACTATACAAAATTTCACCGCAACAGTACAGCATGCTGATTGCTGCATTTTCTTTGGCTGGTTTTTTATCTTCATTTACGGCATCTTTGTATGTTGACAAACTGGATAGAAAAGTGGTCTACATTGCTGCTTTTGCTATGTTTGCGGTCGGAACTACACTCTGTTCATTTGCTAATACATTTGAGTTAATGTTGTTCTCTAGATTTTTTACTGGTTTGTTTGGCGGATTGTTAGGTGGTGTATCAACAGCAATTATCAGTGATATTGTTCCTTATGAAAGACGTGGAAAAGCAATGGGTATTTTGAATCTTGGATTTGGCGTTGCCTCTATTGTTGGGATTCCTTTTTCAATTTTCATTTACAAGCATTCTGATATTTTCTGGCCATTTAGATTGGTAGGCATCTTATCCTTTGTCACATTAATTCCTGCTTATTTTATTTTACCCAATTTAACAGGTCACATCAATAAAGAAACTAAAACATTTAGTGAAATAACGGAGATTTTAAAAAACAGAAATCTGCAAAAAGCATTATTATTTGCATTTTTATTAGTGCTGGGCCATTTTATGTTTATCTCTTTTATCAACCCTTATTTGATAGATAATTTAGGTTTTAAAGAAGAAGATACGATGTGGATGTATATAGTTGGTGGAATTTCAGTAACACTAACATCACCACGAATTGGAAAATTTATTGATACTTTAGGTAAACTAAAATCTTTCAGAATCTTGATTTTATTATCCTTTATTCCAATATTAGTGATTACGCATTTACAAAGTGCATCTATCATGTTGGCTTTGTTGATTTGTGCGTTCATGTTTATCTTTAACAGTGGCAGAATGATAGCTGCCATGACGTTAATTACCGGTGCGCCGACGGAAGAACAACGCGGAAAATTTTTAGTCATCCGTTCATCTTTAATTGAATTAAGTGAAGGTGCTGCAGCCATCATTGGCGGTATGATTATAACACAAAACGCCACTACACAAAGGCTGGAAAATTACAATATTGTCGGATATGTAGCTGTTGGTATTGGAATTTTATGCATTTATCTGGCAAATAGAATTGAAGTGAACGGTGAGTAGAGTCATTGGAACAAAACCAAACTATATTTTGTTTTTATAGATAAATGTACTAAATTTCGCTTATGACACAAGAAATCACCGCTTACACTGCAGCATTACGTTCCATTTCAAGCGCAGCAAAACGTAAAGCTAAAAAACATAATTTACCTGTAGCTATTTCAGAAAATGGCAAAGTAAAATTAATTTATCCAAAAAAAACAACACCTAAATCCAATCCTGTAAAATAGGCCCCATTGATTAATCGATTTAGGATATTTGCAGGACCAAATGGTTCAGGAAAATCAACTTTATTTGAACAATTAAAAGCAACTGGTCAGATACACACAGGTATTTATGTAAATGCAGATAAAATTGAAAAACAGATAAAAGCTAATCAATCATTTAATTTTAATGCATATCGCGTCATTGTAAACGAAACAGATTTCATTCAATTAATAAGAAACTCTGGTTTATATAATGCTACTTTAAAAGACTCATCTTTTATAGATAAACTGGAACTAAAATCTGGAATTTTAAAAATCAATCTTAAAAAAACAGCCATCAATTCTTATCATGCTTCTTTTATCGCTATGTATTTGGTGGAAGTTTTATTAAAATCAAAGCAGTCATTTTGTTATGAGACAGTAATGTCACATCCTTCAAAAATTGAATTACTAAAAATGGCTAAAAAAGCAGGTTACAAAACGTATTTATATTTTTTATTTACAGACAATCCTGAATTAAATATTGAAAGAGTAAAACTGAGAGCAAAACAAGGTTTACATAATGTAGACCCAATTAAAATTAAAGAACGATATTATCGCTCATTTCAATTACTACAAGATGCTGCAAATTATTCAGATATAGCTTATATTATAGATAATTCTTCTGAAGCCAAAACAGTTATAGAAAAAAGAAAAGACAAATTGATTCGTGTTATAAAAGACTATAACAATTTTGACTTTTCACCATATTTGAAACTATAATTAGTTCGTCACTAACTCACAAACTGCGTCTACCCATTTATCTTCGGAGTTTAAGCTTTCTACCAGCGTGATACTTTCGCCACCGTGTTCTTCAAACAACTCTAAATATTCGGTACGAATTTCATACAAGGTTTCCAGGCAATCTGCTACGAATGCCGGTGAGAAAACCAATAGCTTTTTCTTTCCCTGTTTGGCTAATTCAGGAATTACAGCAACGGTGTAAGGCTCCAGCCAAACTTCTTTTCCTAAACGCGATTGAAATGTTACCGTAAATTTATCTTTCGGCAAACCTAATTTCTCTGTAATGAATTTAGTCGTCGCAAAACATTGTGCTCTATAACAATGCTGATTAACTTCAGTAATACTTGCACAACAATCTTTGTTTTGCAAACAATGTTTTTT
>DAOORG010000368.1:0-2674 GCA_035389165.1 Chitinophagales bacterium | reverse complement strand
TGACAAGCTTCCTGCAAGCTCATTCCTTTGTATTCCATTAGACAGGAAACATCATACGCCACAACACCACGAAGAAAGTATTCACCGCTACCGGTGCAAGAAACCGCACAAGTTTGGTTGTTAGCATAAGTGCCAGCTCCAATAATTGGGCTATCTCCTACTCTTCCAAATTTTTTATTTGTCATACCACCTGTAGACGTAGCAGCTGCTATTGTTCCGGATGCATCTAAGGCAACCGCACCTACAGTTCCGAATTTCTTGTCTTTGATATCATTGTGATCTAACTGAAATTGCTCGCTGTCTTTAATTTTAAGCCATTGCTGATAACGGAAATCATCGTAAAAATAATCATCATCTATAAATGGAAATCCGATGGTAGCTGCAAAATCCATGGCACCTTCACCCATCAACAATACATGTTCCGACTGTTCCATCACCTGACGCGCTAGTGAAACCGGATTTTTGATGTTGTGTACACCACAAACCGCACCTGCCATTTTATGCAATCCTTCCATAATGGATGCATCCATTTCATGGCCGCCAATGGAGTTAAACACAGCACCTTTTGCCGCATTAAACAAAGGACAATTTTCGAGCACGATAACAGCTTGTTCCACAGCATTTAACGCTGAACCACCGGTTGCTAAAACTTTATAACCGGTTTCTAAAGCATCTGATAAAGCATCTTTATAGGCTGCTTCTTTTTCCGCTGTCATTTCTGATGGCAGAATAGTGCCTGCGCCGCCATGTATTGCTATAGAGATTTTTTGCATAGGTTTTGTTGTAAATCTAATTCGATAAAATCTATCTCACCTGCAAGTTAAATGGCATTTTATATTGATAAATTCCTAAGGATTGAATGCGTTCCAACTGTTTCATGTATAATAATTGTGGCGTAATGTTATTCAGCAATTTAGCTTGCTCATCTTTATCATCACCCATAAATCCGCCTAAAATACTTTCTGCAATTGTTTTACTTTTAGGATAAGTTACAATTTCGGCTTCTTTTATTTTAGCTAATGCTTTCAGTTCTTTTACAGCAAGCTCCATTCCACCTAGCTGATCAACCAAACCAATGCTTAAAGCATCCTGACCGGTCCAAACTCTGCCGCGCGCTATTTTGTTTACTGCTGCTGTATCCATTTTTCTTCCGCTGGCTACTCTGTCTAAAAATATACCGTATCCAAATTCCACACCTTGCTGAACTTTACTGCTTTCCAGTTCATCCCAATCATTGGTTAAATTGAAAAAATTGGCATGTTTCGCAGAAGTGACTTCGTCAAAAGTAACACCAACTTTATCGTTTAATGCTTTTCTGATGTTTGGCACCATTCCGTAAATTCCGATAGAACCGGTAATGGTATTTGGTTGTGCTATAATTTTGTTGGCAATCGCAGAAATATAATAACCGCCTGAAGCAGCATAATCACCCATGGAAACCACTATCGGTTTTTTGAGTTTTAATTTTTTTAATGCATGATGTATTTGCTCAGAAGCAAAGGCACTGCCACCTGGTGAATTAACACGCAACACCACACCTTTTACGGATTCATCATTTTCAATTTGCTGGATTATTTTCACGAACGCTTCGCCGCCAATGACACCATCATCTGATTTACCATCGTTAATTTCACCTTCTGCATAAATAACAGCTATTTTATTATCATTTGAAGATGGCTTTTTTGCCAATACAATTTCTTTGTACTTATCGTATGAAATCGTCTTTAGTTCGTCGCTTTTTTTATAACCTAATTTTGTTTTGATTTCATCTTTTACTTCATCTTCGTATTTTAATGCTGTTGCAAGGCCATATTTCACAGCATCACTGCCTTTCATAACTGATAAATTATCCTGCATGATTTTTAATGAGTCGACTGGAATTTTGGTAGCTGTTGAAATGTTCTTTAAATAATCTGCTGCAATATCATTTAATAAACCGGAACGTTGTGTTCTGTCTTCCGGGCTCATATCCGTACGTCTGAATGCTTCTGTAGCGCTTTTATATTCACCAACATAAAATACTTTATACTCCACACCTAATTTATCCATTAAGCCTTTGTAATATTCCATTTGCATGGCAAAACCGTCAAACTCACAATCACCTAATGGATTGATGTATGATTTGTCGGCTACTGTATTCAACATTAGATTAATTTCTGGCGTAGAATTAGAATAAGCATAAATGAACTTCTTTGATGTTTTAAAATCTTCAAGTGCATTTTTTAAATCAAACATGGTTGCCGGTGCACCTTGTAATTCATCGATATTCAAATAAATACCTTTAATATGATCATCCGATTTTGCATATTTGAGCACTTCTTTTAACTCAAACAATCCAATGGTAGAAGCATCAGAAATGGAACCTGTTAAGGCAGACATCGGACTCAGATTTCTGAACGGATTATTGTAGGCTCTATCCGTTATTTCACCTTTCAGCGTTAAATTTAAAACAGTATTGGCTTCTGCTTTTGTTGGTTTTGAGCCACCGCTCATTAGTCCACCAATCAGAAAAACAAAAATAAAGAAAAAGATGAACCCAAATGCCAGCAGGCAGGCAAAAAATGTCTTAAAAAAACTTCTCATAAACGCTATTTATTCAGTAAAATGTTATTTTTTCGTAGAAAGTTCAAAATTAGTTGTTATTATTGGAAAAATATTACCGTTGTATACAGTT
>DAOORG010000367.1:0-2685 GCA_035389165.1 Chitinophagales bacterium | reverse complement strand
GTTGGAGATGTCTTCACAGCCGGTTTGGTATGCAGTGCAGGCTTTACCGTAAATGATGGAGTATCCGTATGAATGTGCGGAGCAATTATTCTCGCGTTATTATGCAAATACCTTAGCGTCTTACATTGCTAATCAGAATCCGAAAATCAAAACGATTTTTGAAAAATGGAAAAACACGGATGCGCTGCTTTCTAACTTAGAAAAGAATCAGGATTTGAAATCTGTGTTGTTAGAAGAAACACCGTGGGTACGAGATGCACAAAACGAAACGGAACAGAAAAAACGAATTGCTTTGTTGTTTGATTTATCTAAAATGGCAGACGAACAACAACGTGCATTTGATAAATTGTTGCAGATGCAGACACCTAACGGCGGTTTTACCTGGTTTCCCGGAATGCCGGATAACCGTTATATCACCCAGCATATTGTTGCCGGAATGGGACATCTTGCAAAACTGAATGTGATTGATATAAACAATAAAACTAAAACAGATGAAATGCTGCGCAAAGCGGTAGCATATTTAGATGACAGATTAACGGAAGATTTAGTAAGTATTAAAAAATACGATAAAGATTACCTGAAAAATAATCATCTGTACTACGACAATATTCATGCTTTATATGCTCGTTCATTCTTCGATTATAAAGTCTCAACACAAAATCAGGAAGCTTATGATTATTTCTTGAAACAGGATAAAGATAACTGGCTGAATCAGGACTTATATTCCAAAGGAATGATTGCATTAACCTTGCAGCGCAACAAAGAAAAATCAACGGCGGATAAAATCATTGTATCCCTGAAACAAATTGCTATCAGCAGCGAAGAACTCGGCATGTACTGGAAAGCCAATGAAACCGGAGGCTGGTACTGGTATCAGGCTCCTGTAGAAACACAGGCCTTGCTGATTGAAGCTTTCCACGAAGTGGCCAACGATAATAAATCAGTGGATGAAATGAAAGTGTGGTTGCTGAAACAAAAACAAACCACTTCCTGGAAATCTACGAAAGCAACAGCAGAAGCTTGTTACGCCTTATTATTGCAGGGAAAAGACTGGACAAAATCAGATAAGCTGGTAGAAGTGAAAATGAATAATCAGGTGATTGATCCTGTAAAATTAAATGCCACCGTAGAACCGGGTACCGGCTATTACAAAGTTAAATGGACCGGTGACAATATTAAACCGGAAATGGCAAAAATTGAACTGAAAAAAACGGATAAAGGTCCGGCTTACGGAGCAGTATACTGGCAGTATTTTGAAGATTTGGATAAAATTACCGGTGCAACAACAGCATTGAAGTTGAGCAAAAAATTATTCAAAGTAGAGAATACGAATGAAGGCAAAAAGCTGACAGAAATTACAGACAAAACACCTTTACAGGTAGGCGACGAAGTGAAGGTAAGGGTTGAGTTGCGCACAGACCGCAATCTGGAATATGTACACATGAAAGACATGCGTGCTGCAGGTTTCGAGCCGGTCAATGTATTGTCGCAATATAAATATCAGGATGGTCTGGGATATTACGAAAGTACAAAAGATGTGGCTACCCATTTCTTTATGGACTGGATGCAGAAAGGAGTGTATGTTTTTGAGTATTCGGTACGTGCTACTATTGCCGGTAATTTCTCCAACGGGATAACCTTGATAGAAAGTATGTATGCACCGGAATTTAAATCGCATTCAAAAGGTGAACGGGTAACGATAGTGAAGAAATAACCAGATACTCACTACGAACTACCGAATACTAAGTATTTTATACAAATAACTTTCGCTTAACTATCTTTGGTACTACATTTGACACCATAAAACAAACAAATTAAAACAGATTATATGAAGAAGACATTATTGATTTTAACCATTACAAGCATCTCGCTGGCAAATACATTTGCGAGAGATATTTCCGAAAAGAAAAACTTGGTAGGCTTTACAGCTGGCTTTTCTTTAAACACAATGGGACTACAAAAAGATTCTCGTTTTGACAATAGTAAAAACACCATTAAACCTGGTGGCGTTTTTGGTGTCAATTACGAATACAGAGCGCCTAAAGTATTCGGTTTTGAAATTGGTGTGAACTATGCCAACAGAGGAACACAGCAAAAATTGGAAGATCCAAATTTGAACAGATCTTTCTTTAGATATAATTTTCATTCAGTAGAAGTACCGGTAATTGCTAAATTCTATATCGGAAAGAAAAAAATATTCAATTTTAACGTAGGTGGATTTGCCTCTTATGCATTCAACGTTCAATCAAGATTAAAAATTGACTTCAAAACTAACAATGCAATACTAGTTGATCAGGATGAAAGAGTGAACAATGTATTAAAAGATAATAATGACAAGGACGCAAATGGAAATCGTCCATTTAGACCTTATGACGCAGGAGTGAATGTAGGTTTTGAGTTTGTTTCTAAAAGCGGTTTTGGTGCAGGTGCACGCGTTCAGCAAGGACTTGTTGACTTTACAAACCCAAAGTTTGACTTTGGTCCATTCGTTGAGAATAAAAAAGTATACCATACCAATGCTATCGTATATGCGTTGTTTAAAATCTAAATAATACAATTCTTATAACCATGAGAATGAAGCTGTCCGCCAATTGGCGGACAGCTTTTTTTGTACTTAACAGTAAAAAAACACCATTAGCTTATAACAAATAACTAATAACCTATAACTTTATAACATGAAGGTTG
>DAOORG010000366.1:0-2701 GCA_035389165.1 Chitinophagales bacterium | reverse complement strand
GGAAAAAAGCGGAAAAGTTAGGTTATTCTAAAGCAAGCGAACAATTAAAGAAGTACTGTAAGTAGAGTTTTTACAAATTTCACCATTATCAAAACGCTTGATTTTCAATTAATAGGAAATAACTTTCAGAATCTTGCATTAACACATTTATGAAGACTTTTTTTTATATGGAATTACAATGCTTTTACTATTTATAGTATTAGGAGGCGGCAACTGTTTTGTTTTTATTGTTAAATTTTATTTTTTTTCAGATTTATTTATGGAATCAGCACTCTTTTGGTATCTCAATAAGAAAAAGCAAGATTCAGGAATATTTTTACCTGGATAAACGTTGCTTTTATTTTCTATTTTGAAATAATCAAACTTTTAAAAATGCAGTTAACAAAAGAGCAACACGACATTATAAAATCTACCGGAAATATTAAAATAAACGCTGTTGCAGGATCCGGAAAAACAACTACTGTAATTGAGTACGCCAAAACAAGACCGCCAAAAAGTAAAATATTATATCTCGCTTTTAATAAGGCGGTTAAAACAGAAGCTGCTAAAAAATTCGCCAAAAATGGACTTCACAATGTACAAGTTGAAACTGCTCATTCGCTTGCATACAAGCATATTGTCTATAAATCTCCATATAAAATAAATGCCAATGGATATAAGACAAATGAAATAGCAGATCTTTTGAGCGTGAAAGGAAATGGTGAAAAACATACAGAATATGTGGTGGCAAATCACATCAACAAATTTGTTGCTTATTTTTTTAACAGTGATAAACAAAAGTTAGAGGACTTAAATTATTTGGACACCATTTCAGATGCCAAGACAAAAGTCTTTGTTTCGTCGATGTATAATTATATTAAGAAGCAGGCTGGTGTTTTTTTGGATATGATGGATAATGAAGAGATAGAAATTACACATGATTTCTATTTAAAGAAGTTTCAGCTTTCCAATCCGGTACTTCCGTATGATTATATTTTATTTGATGAAGGGCAAGATGGTTCAGCGGCAATGCTGGATATTTTTCTAAAACAAAACGCCATAAAAGTTATCGTAGGCGACACACATCAGCAAATTTATGGTTGGCGTTATGCAGTAAACTCACTCGAAAAAGCCGACTTCAAAACGTATTATCTTTCTACCAGTTTCAGGTTTAGCAGCGAAATAGCCAACCTTGCTGCGGCAGTTCTGAAATACAAAGAACATATTGGCGAACATCAACCTGTAAAAATTGTAGGTAAATCAACAGAAAAAGCAACTAAAACAAAAGCAGTCATTGCACGAACCAATCTTGGCTTACTGCTTAAGGCTATTGAATATGTAACAAAGAAAAAAGAAGTAAAATCTATTTATTTTGAAGGCAACATAAATTCTTATACGTATGCAGATGAAGGTGCTTCATTATATGATGTGCTAAATCTATACAATTCAAAACATTTTCTGATAAAAGATAAACTGATTAAAGCCATGGCAGACATGAGCGAATTAGTGGATTATATTGAAAAAACGGAAGACGTACAGCTTGCTATCATGGTGAAAATTATAAAAGAATATGGAAATAAAATTCCGGAAATTATTAAAGCGATAAAAGAAAAACATGTTGATGATAAAGAAAATGCAGAAATGATTTTTTCTACGGTTCATCGTTGTAAAGGAATGGAATATGATACTATTCAACTGGTAAATGATTTTATTACAGAAGAAAAACTGGAGAAATTAAAACTCGATAAAAAAGGCCTGGAAGCAAATGCTACCAAAATAAATGAAGAAATAAACATGCTGTATGTTGCGGTTACCAGAACAAAAAACAACCTTTTTATTCCGGAAACATTAATGCCGAAGGCGTTTCCTGTTTCGTCGCAAATACATGTTTTAAAAGTTACCAATGAAGAGGACAAGAAACCTGAAAATTCAGTAAATACAAATTCAAAAGCTGTTAGGAAAGAAAACACAAAGGAGAAAGCTTATTCTGTAGAGAATGTAAGAAACAAACATAAAGATGCATACAAACCGTGGACTTCAGAATTGGACAAACAGTTAGAATATTTATGCTGCGATGGTTTAGAAATAAAAGAGTTAGCAAACCATTTTGGCAGAACAACTGGCGCAATAAGAATAAGAATTGCAAAATTAGGTTTGGAAGCTTTGTATGATTATAAATAGCCAATTTTTTGAAAATCAAATAAAAAATCCGAACCATTATTGATTCGGATTTTGGGATAGATTACGATTTATTTGTAAACTATACTAATTTTAGTTAACTAAATTTTATTCTACGTCTAAGAATTTCCATATTTGACGATTAAATAATTTTTATATGGACAAACAAAAGAAATTCACTGTGAATGGTATCTATTATGATATATACCTTTATGATAAGAATGAATTAATAAGAATAGCTATTAATTACCAAAATGAGAATAATAAATCTCCTAATGTAATAATGTTAAATCCCTTTTTAGTAGATATAATATCATGTGACTTAGCCCGCCCAAGAATTCACTATGACTTTAATGGTAAAATAAATTGCCTGCATTTGAGAAGAGATATGTCAAAAAATGGTAATAAGTATGAGTTATTGTCTACAGTAAGATGTGCTAATTTGTATAATGACTAAAACTAGAAACATCCGCCTATTAGCGGATGTTTTTTAAGTTGCTGTAAGAGAAGGACTCGAACCTCCAAAAGGCGATTAGGAACAGAA
>DAOORG010000365.1:0-2709 GCA_035389165.1 Chitinophagales bacterium | reverse complement strand
CTTTAGGTAGTTACAGAACTACAACAAATGGAGTTTGGAGTAACTCAGCTCTAAATAACACCATAACCTGGGAAGAATTAACTGGAAGTGGATGGAATACTATGACAACACCTTCTTATCCACCAACTAATACTACTAACAGGGTTTATATTCATAATAATGTTACATTAAATGGAACCAATACTGCAAAAAATATTATTGTTGAAGGGACTGGTAACTTTAGCACAAGTACAGTAACACCAACATTTAAGAACGTATTAGTTAAAAGTGGTGGTGTATTTAATAAACAAAGTAATGGTATTAAATTTGATGCAGATGGAGTTTTAGAAGTATTAGATGGTGGTACAATGACATTTACCAGAACTAACACTTCTAATCATGCAGCAAATCTTTGGGCTGGAACCGAAAAATTTCATCCAAATTCTACTTTTATAGTTCTTGTTACGGATAACGCTGCTGGCAACGGAACATTAATCACTGAAGTTATTGATTCAATTTCCCAATATAATGGCGCTTTATTTGGCAATTTTATTATTGACATGCAAGGTAATGGCAGACATCCTCTTTTTCCGCCTGATATTAATGAAAATAAACTAACTAATGGCGATTTTATATTTAGGAATGGAATAGATACAAGACCAATTGCTACTGGTGATTATTCTATAACTATTGGAGGTAATTTAATTGTTGAAAGCACATACGACCAAGATATCTCACTAACAACTTCAAGCAATAATGTTAATGTCACAATAAATAAAAATTTTATACATAATGGGACCAAAGAATTTAGATTAGCAAACTCTAATCCTAGTGGAACTGCATTAGCTTCCAATGTAACAGTTAATGTTGATAGCAATATAGTAATTGGATCTAGTGTTTTCAAGTATGATATTGGTGTTTCCGCAAGTGCTACACAAAAAGTAAATTTAAAAGGTGATATTACAGTTGCTACAGGTGGTTTATTTGCAAATATGAATACTGCGTCCAAAGGACAATTAAACTTTACAGGTATAGGAGATGGTAGCACGGATGATTTAACACAAAAAGTTACCATCTCATCAACTGGTGCCACCAGAAATCAATATATCAATTTCAATGTTGGCAATGGTGCATATGTACAACTAGGTGACGATTTAGAACTTGGAAATAGTGCAAAAGTAACTGACAGTACTGGTGGTACCTTTGATTTTGGATTCAACGGAAGTACGCCATTAATTGTAACCACTTATAGTTCAGGTGCAGGATTTGAATCGAGACAAGGAAGCACTTTGAAAATCACATCACCGGATGGTTTGTATGATGAATGGGACAGAGCAGCATATACGGCAGCTGGTGTAACAGTGAACACAGGAAACGTACAAGCAATAGCAAAATCTAACAGATCCTTCAGTCCGATTGCTACTTTCTGGTATATTGGAAAAGCTGATCAGAAAACAGGTGATGCTCCAAATGTCACTTTATCAACCAGTGCCGATGCCAAAGTTGTTATTTGTGATTTGGCTAATAAAAATCTTGTATTAACACCAACAGTTTCTTTTGGTGTTACAGATGCTACAACCATCAGCCCAACAGGCGGAAAATTAGACATCAGAAATGGTCAGTTCATAGAAACGGAAACCGAATATATATTTGGTTCTACCGGAACTTTATACATGTCTCAAGGTACTTTATACAAAATTGTAAAAGGAAGTGCTACAGATCCTTTTGGCGGCGGTGATGATATTCCGAGAATGGATGGTTCAGGATTTCCATATGTACTTATTGGTGGTACCATTGAATTAGGTGGTACCGGAACTAATCATCAGTACCAAAGATTACGATCTGATAATGCTTTTTATAACTATGTGTATGTAAAATACAGTGGAAACAATACAAGTGGCACATTCAAAAACTTAAATCAGACGACCAATATCGACTCAGCTTTGATTATTACAGGCACACCTATTGTTGATTGCTTTACAGGAGGCACCGGTTCTGCAGCTTCATTTGTTGGTAATGGCGGACTTATAATGGACGGTGGTTTATTAAGAATCAGAAAACGTACAGATTCAAACCCAGAATTAGACGGATTGAATGCACCTTATACATTAACTGGCGGAACGATAGAATTTTATGGTACAGTAGCTCCAGGTAGTCGTCAGCAAATCAGAGGAACTTACGGTAGTCCAACAAAAGTAATAGAATACAATAATTTAGAAATTAATGCGGATGAAGCACGTCTTACTTCAACCGGACCGGGAAATGTGGATTTAACCAGTAGTTTCACGCTGAAAGGAACTATGAATGTAAATGCACCTGCCATATTAAATATGGACAGTGATGATTTCATTTATAAATTCACCGGAAATACATCTAATAATGTAAACATTAACAGTGGTGCCGGATTAACCTATGGTAGTCCGTTTGGTATTACTACCGTAGCAGGTGGCGGCACAGGTTTAGAGCCTACTGTAGGAGCAGCTAATCCATCTGCAGGAAATATCAGAACTAATATCAGAACATTTGATGCCAATGCAAGCTATGGCTTTGTGAGTCCGGGAAATATGGTGAGTGGTTCAGGATTACCTGCCACCGTTAAGTCATTATATGTATTGAAATCAAATCTTACAGATAGAGTTACGTTGACAAATTCTGTAAGAGCAGACAGTGCATTAAGAATGTACAGCGGACATATTATCACCGGCAGCAATCGCGTTGAATTAGGTAAAG
>DAOORG010000364.1:1332-2718 GCA_035389165.1 Chitinophagales bacterium | reverse complement strand
TTGTCTTCTTTTTTGCAGGCTACTGCTAATAATGCCATTACAAATACAATCAGGGTTAATTTTGTTTTTTTCATTGTGTTTAATTTTTAATTGTTTTAAGAATGACACAAAGATGAGGTGAAGACATATCCATTTTGTATCAAAACTCATGAATGGTGGTTTTGATTTCACAAACGGTAAAAAAGGAAACTAGATTAGAAATGCCTTTACAGCCGAATAGACTCAATCAATTTTTGGAAATCGTCTTTGCGTTCGCGTGCTACCGGCACAGATACGTTATTTGACATTAAAATACTGCCACCATCGGATTTTATATATTGCTGAATGGAATCGGTATTTATCAGGAAAGACCGATGTATGCGGAAAAAGTTTTTAGTATCCGAAAGTAATGTTTCAAATTCTTTCAGCTTTTTACTGATTAACAGCTTAGAGTTGTCTTTTAATAGTACGTGTGTATAAGCTCCTTCTGCTTCCAAATAAATAATATCTGTCAATTCAACAAATCGTAATCCATCTGCCACCGGCAAAGCTATTTTTTTGAGTGTATGCTCTTTGAGGTTTTCTTTTAAGGTATCTAAACGTTGTGTAATGGTAGATGCACTGTTCCGTAAACGAATGGCTTTTTCAACTGCTTTGACCAATAATGAAATCTGTATAGGTTTCACTAAATAATCAACTGCAGACACTTCAAATGCTTTTAATGCAAAGTCATTATGCGCAGTACAGTAGATGAGTTCAAAATCTGTTTTATCTACAAAATCCAGCAACTGAAAACCATTATAAACCGGCATGTCTATATCTGAAAATACAATATCCGGTTTGTACTGATGAATTGCCTTTACGGCATTCGGCACATCTTCAGCCATTGCAATAATTTCTATTTCTGGACAATTTTCTTCAATTAATGTCTGCATTAAGCGGCGTGCTTTAGCTTCATCGTCAATTATCAGGGCTTTGTAGGTCATGCTTTCAAAATAAAAGAATAAAATCAATATAAACAAGATTTTTACCACTTATGAAATGAAAACTACCTTTTGTGAAGTAATCAATAAGATTGTATTGAAAGCTCATCAACTTTGCAGACACTAAAATTAATAACGCTAAAAAAAACAACACCATGAACAAAACAATTTTAACGATTATCCTGGCTTTTACTATGTTAATGACTAATGCAACATCAAGCCTATTAAGTAGTAACTCTAAAACAAGTATCTACAGCGGCAACGTAATCAACATCAAACTAAAAAACGATACCGATGAAGCGTTTTCTGTGATCAATGCAGGCAGCGGCGGCTCATACCGTTTGTCAAAAAATACCGTTGTTACCATTAAAATGGAAGAAGGTGACAAACTTTATATGTATGAAGGCGGCAAAAAAGGTGCTTT
>DAOORG010000364.1:0-1232 GCA_035389165.1 Chitinophagales bacterium | reverse complement strand
AAAATAATTGTTTTTTTCATTAACAATTGTTTTGTGGCGATGCTGAAAAGCATCGCTTTTTTATTAAAGCATTTCATGGATTTAGTAACCTTAGATGTTTTTACCATTTATGAAGTCAAAGATACCATTCATGAATTGATTTAAAATACAAAACCACAAACACTGCATCTTTGCACCACTAATTATTTAATTCACTAAAAACAATTTTAAAAAATGAAAACAACAACAAAATTATTCGCCATCGTAGCCTTATTTGCTACTGTATTTTTTGCATCCTGCAAGAAAGAAGAAACCGCAAATCCTGTGGCAAGTTTCACCATTTCGCCAAATGACACCGTTACATACGATGAAATACTTACTTTAAACAATACCTCTACCAATGCTGACAGCTATGTATGGAATTTCGGTGATGGAACTACAAGCACCGCTACGAGTCCAACTAAGCTATACGACGATGTTGCAGGTTTAGATTGTGAAGAAACTTTCACCATTACTTTAACTGCTACTAAAGATGGAAAAACATCTTCAACATCTAAAAATGTTGTTGTTTATTTCTGTTTATAATAATTACAAATACTATAAAGAAAAGCGATGGCAACAGCCATCGCTTTTTAATTTAACGGAATCTGAATGGATACTTTGGTTCCTGCAATCTGTTGAAGTTCATCCAACACATCATCGAACAAAACAGCTACGTTGGTGGCTTTATCTTTGTTCAGTAAATCCAAACGCTTTTGTGTGGCTGATGTGGCAAATGAAGTATGTGCAGCACGTTTGTTTTTATTCAACAGGGCAGATGCTGCTCTTCCAATTCCATTGTCTGTAATTTCTACTAATAAAAATGTTTCATCAGCATTGAGTGAGAAATTTACAGTGAGCTGCTTCTCTCCTTTTTTATGCAGCAAGCCGTGTTTAATAGCATTTTCTACGTAAGGCTGAAGCAACATAGGCGGCAACTGCACGTAATCTTCGTCGATGTCTTCTGACAAATTAAGTTGATAGGAAAAATCATTTTCAAAGCGCATACTTTCCAGTTCTAAATAATTGGTCAGTATTTCAATTTCTTCGGCAAGTTCAATTTTTTGTTTTCCGGAAACATCCAAAATCTTTCTGGTCAACTGCGCAAAATTTCCCATTTGCTCATTCGCCATTTTCTTGTCACCAATCGTATATAATTCTTGTATGGAATTTAATGCATTAAAAATAAAATGCGGATTCATTTGTGATTTTAG
>DAOORG010000363.1:0-2725 GCA_035389165.1 Chitinophagales bacterium | reverse complement strand
AAACGAAGTGGAAAAAATACTAAACGATCTGGCAACAAAAGGTATCCTGGAAAAAATTACTGTAAAAAACGGAGCCATCTGGAAATTAACGGATAGCAGTAAATAGACAATGAAGTCTGCTAATTATCTTGTTTTTCCTTGTCCTTGACAGATGTAATCACCTGTCAATTACAACACGAACTGAAGCCCACCATGCATCTTCTCATTTTTATTTCCCGACTACTCTCTTTTTGTACTAACTTACATTATGAAAACAACCTGGTGGATTGTATTGCTGGTATTGGTGGCTGCAATAGCCTTAATCGTCTTTCTGATTAAACGGAATCTCAAAGATGAAAAAGACCTGATAGAATATCTGGAAAATGAAGAAGATATAAATAAAGCAGATGAATAATACTTGCATTTTTTCGTTTTAATCTTTTTACCTGTAACGGATTAACCAGTAAACATTCCCTCACTACTAATCGGTATTCTTGGTAAAACCAGCGCCGTTTAGTATTCCTTTTTGCCTGTAATGTATATATTTACAGCGCTTCACAAAAACGGAAGCACCTCTAAACCTCTATACACTATGGAAAAAGCACTGGGATTTTTAACACCGGCAATTGTTTACTTATTCATTTTTATTTTAAACGCAACGATGCCGGGTCGCTGGGTTATTGGCTATGCCACCAAAGAACATTCTGACGAAAAATTGAAGTACCGTCTCAATGGCTTGCTCATATTGTTTACTGTAGTAGCCAGTTGGGTTGCTTTATGCTATTTCAATATCCTTTCATGGGATTGGTTGTATGAAACGCGTTGGTATGGACTTGCCGGTGCGGTTACTTTCGGTTTAATTTTTTCTATTGCTATTGTAGTGCCTTATCCTTCTGTAAAAAATTCTTTTCTGGCAGATTTCTATCTCGGCAGACTGGAAAACCCGCAGCTTTGGGGTGGCCGTATAGATGCTAAGATGTGGCTGTATTTGATTGGTGCCATCATGCTGCAATTAAATATTTTGAGTTTTGCGGCGCATCATTATCTTACGTATGGATCAGAAGCAAGCAATGGTATTTTTCTGTCAACGGCATTACTAACTTTTTTCCTGATTGATTATCTAACTTTCGAAGAAGTGCATTTATATACTTATGATTTATTTGCAGAGAGAGTTGGCTTTAAACTTGGTTGGGGTTGCATTGCCTTTTATCCATATTTCTATTCCATTCAGTTATGGTCTACTGCCGATTTACCGAATCCACATACACCGACTTATTTGCTGGTGTTATATGCTTTATTATTTTTCACAGGATGGGGTTTGTCTCGCGGTGCCAATCTGCAAAAATACTTTTTCAAGAAAGATCCGAAACGTGTATTTCTTGGCATTACTCCCGAAACAATTACAGATGGAAAAAAAACATTACTGGTAAACGGCTTTTGGGGTTTGAGCAGACACATCAACTATCTCGGAGAAATCGTAATGGCCACCGGAATTATACTTTGTGTTGGACATCCGATGTTGCTGTGGCCATGGTTATATCCATTATATTATGTTGTTTTATTGTTTCCTCGCCAGATAGACGATGATAAACGTTGCGCTTTAAAATATGGTCCGCTTTGGAATGAATACCTGAAGCGCGTTCCGAAAAGAATTATTCCGTTTGTATATTAATTTTTAAAACACATAGTTCCGAAACTTCGGAACATAAAAAATTAATACTGTCGTTTAGCGTTATAAGGCTATTTACTAATGATTTCACATAGTGCAAGCAAAGCTTGCACTATGTTTTCACTTCTCTATCTGTTAAGCATTGTATTGTCTGATTTGCTTCTCAAAAAACCTATGTATCTATGTGTTAAAAGGAAAAAATCACAACCTGTACATCTTCCTTGTCGTATCACCCATTATCATTATTGCCATCTTTCGCGGCATCAGTTTCTGCATAATAAAACTCGCTATTTTATTGCCTGTTCCGGTAATAAACGATGGTCGTTTCCCTAAGTGTTTAAAACACTCTTCCACCACTTCTACAGGCTCCTGCACACGTGGCGCAAAGAAACTTGTTTTTTCAGGTTTTGTATCGATGAAATTTGGCGTTGCTGTAGCACCGGCACAACATGCAATCACATCCACACCTTTGTCTTTCCATTCATACCAAATACTTTCCGCCAGCACTCTATCGAACGCTTTAGTGGCTGCATAAACACTTAAAAATCCGCTGCCTTGAAAACCGGCTAAAGAAGCCATTAAAATAACTGCACCTTTTCCTTTATTCAACATCTCAGAACCGAATAACTGCAATAAATTCATAGGTGTAAGCATATTTGCCTGCGCAATCTGGTTATGATGCTCGATGCTGTTCTTTTCAAACTGACCAATATAGGAAAGAGCTGCATTATACACCAGTATATTAATTTCTTTTCCTTGTAAAGCGCTGTGCAATTGCTGCGCGGCATTGGTGGAAGCCAAATCACAACAAATATAATCTGCATTAACCTGATATTTTTCTTTAAGCATGGCAGCAAATTGTTCCAGTGGTTCTTTGCGTCTTGCGACCAGAATTAAGTCTATGCCTTCTTTTGCTAAATACTCCGCATATGCGGCACCAATTCCTTCAGATGCACCAGCCACTAAAGCCAATGAACCATATTTCTGTTTTAGAGACATCGTATTGTATTTTTTAGATGCTTATTATCTTGTTTTTCTTCGCTCCTGTTTTTCTTTCACCACAATGCGGGTGCTTGC
>DAOORG010000362.1:0-2725 GCA_035389165.1 Chitinophagales bacterium | reverse complement strand
CCAGCGCCACCCATGCCGCCGGTTGCTCTGCGCATCAGGAACATCCACACACCAATTAATAAGATAATTGGTAATAACCAGCCAATAATGTCAAAAATTCCTTTTCGGTATTCATTGGTTTTGGTAATTAATTTATTATCCGGAATGGTTGCTTCAACAGCATCTAATTTTTGCTTAAACGATTCAATGGAAGTGATTTCAAAAGAATAATGCGGACCTTTATTAACAGATTTTAGTTTGTTTAATTTTAAATCGGCATATTGCTTTTTCACTTTTAAAGAATCCGGTTTGATAAAAACTTCTACGTGTTCTTTATTGACGATGGTGATTTTTGCCACATCGCCGGATGGTACCAATTTTCTGAAAAATTCGTCTTCAGAAGTTTGTTTAATTTGAAAGTTTAAAGACAGGAATTGCGTTGCAAGTAAGCCTACTATCAGTATAGCAAACAGCCAATAGCTGTTGAATCCACCTTTCTTTTTTTTCGGTTCTTCGTTTTCCGGTAAGAAATCCATCTTTTTGTATTAAAGTTTAGTTCCGAATATTCGGAATAAGTTGCGTGTAAATTGTTTTTTTAAGTTACGGCAACTAATGTATTTTAAATGTTAATTTTTGTTTATTCACTATAATGTTTTACCACTGCATCACTCCACAAATCTTCCAGTTGGTAAAATTCTCTTTTTTCGCGCTGAAAAACATGAACAATCACATCGCCAAAATCTATCAAACACCATTCACCATTTGCACGACCTTCAAGGTGATATGGTTTCATTTCAGTTTGTTTCTTAACTTCCTCTTCCAGATGATCTAGAATGGCGCGTACCTGTACCGTTGACTCTGCATGACAAATTACGAAGTAATCCGTGATGGCTTCAGGAATTTTACGCAAATCCATACTCACGATATCATTCCCTTTTTTATCTTGTATCAGGGAAACGACTAATTCATTTAAGCTTTCGGCTGACGCAGTTTTTACTTTTTTCTTTACTTTTACTTTTTCCAAACGATTTATTATTTATAATTTCACTCAAATCTACTAAATTTTGGAAATTAAAGTAAATAACACTTTTTTCACGGGAAAGTTCCTTTTGCACTTACCTTCTGTAGATTCTACGAATACTTACGCAAAGAGTCTTATTGCAAAAAGCAGTCCAATTGACGGAACTGTCATTTTAGCAGACGAACAATTTGCCGGTCGCGGACAATCAGGCAATGTTTGGCAGTCTGAAGCTGGTAAAAACCTCACTTTCAGCATTATTTACCAGACTTCTTTTTTGCTGGCCACGGAGCAGTTTTACTTGAATATGGCTGTTTCACTTGGTATTTGGTCAATGGTCAATAGCCAATTGTCAATTGAAAAAAACAAGGAACTCACGACTCACGACTCACGATTTACGACTAAAATAAAGTGGCCCAATGATATTTATGTAAATAATCAAAAAATTGCAGGAATTTTAATTGAAAACACGATTTCCGGTATGCATTTGAAGCATTCTGTTATTGGAGTCGGCCTAAACGTCAACCAGGAGCAATTTCCGTATGGAATAAATGCGACTAGCTTAAAAGAAGAATTATTGGTTCAGTCGGATTTAAGTGTTGTTTTGAATGACTTGCTGGTAGCTATAGAAAAATATTTTTTATTATTGAAAGAGCGAAAATTTGAACGACTAAAAACTGAGTACATAGAAAGTTTGTATCGTTATAATGAAGTATCTGCATTTGCAAAAAATGGAATTTCTTTTGATGGAAAAATAATTGGTGTAGATGCACTTGGAAATTTGCAAATTGAAACGGAAAACGGAATTCTTCCATTTGGATTTAAAGAAATCAGCTTTGTGATATGACAAAAAAACCGCTACCCAGTGGAAGCGGTTTTTAAAAGTCAACTTTAATCAGGATTATTCTACAATGCTGATTTGTCCTTCTGTTATTCTAACGGAATCCGTTTGTCCCAAATTGTACAATACACCGGAGAAAGTTCCTTCCACATATCTCACATAATCTGAAGAATTTCCGGCAATTCTCGAGATGTTGAAGTTGAGTCGTGATTTTGTAGTGCCTAATGAGCTGAAAATTTCACTTCCGTCTTCCCATTGAACGAAATTAAATGCAGTGCCGGCGCCGGTCATGCTGTAATTTCCTGTGGCTGGTACATTTTGATTGTTGATGGAAAAATCTTTAGTACTGGTGGTTGCATCCAATTGCAATTTATTGCCATCACGAATGTGTGCATCCGCTTCTTCCACATCTGTGCCACCGGTGGTTACAGAAAACAAAACGCCATCTGCACGTAATGTAATTAATTGTTTGTTGGATGCTGCTGGATTGTCTTCGCTACAGGAAATGATACTACCAGACAAAAGAAGCAGAGCCGTGATTTTTAAGAATTGCTTTTTCATAAGTTCTGTTTTTAGTGATTTAAAGATAAAATTTATTTTTCTTGTTTATAAAAAAAGCTGTCTCGGATTAACCGAGACAGCTTCCATCCAGTGAACCAATTAGTATTTTACTAAAAATGGATGTTTGCTATTTAAAACAGTATGATTCAATTTTTGTCGGTTATCAATTAAAATTCTTCTTTGATAACTATGGTTTTAGTTATTACAGAAGAATCTGATCCATTTTTAGCAGTTAGCCTAATCTGGTTGGTATATAAATTGCCAGCTGCAAATACACTCAATGTAAAGAAATCAGTCAAATCTGCTGATGTGTAACTGATATATCC